>JAYSVZ010000634.1:0-11729 GCA_043718305.1 Planctomycetota bacterium
ATCGCTTTACCCAGCCGTACCTCATCACGAACGAGGCCGCCTGGAAACGTCTGGACGAGGGGGTCGGGCGGAAGCTGAGCGACTTGGAACTCGAAGGGGCGATTGCGGTCTTGCAGAGCCGCCGAGACTTCGTCCGCACAAAGACCGGTCCGGAGAAGAACTATGTCACCGCGATCAGCAAGAATATCGACGAGTTGACCGACCGAGCGTGGGATCAGTTCCTCGATGGCGGCATCCCCGGCAAACTCCTCGAAGGCGAACGGAAGTATTACAGCAAAGAGATCCCGGCGGAACTGATCGCAGCGTTCCATCCCTTGATGGAGCATGCCAAGGCGATGGTCGCCGAAGTCTGGGCCAACCAGACCCGTGGGACATGGCAGACTCTCGACCGCGTTCACACGGTCTTGCGAGAACTCAAAGCCCGCGAGGGGCGATTGTCGTTCGACGACATTCCCCGGCTTTTGTCGCAACGGCTCAGCCAGCAATCGGTCGACGCGGTCGGGTATCGCCTCGATGCGCGGATCGATCATCTCTTGCTCGATGAGTTCCAGGATACTTCGCTCATTCAATGGAATGTCCTTCGCCCGTTCGCGACCGAGACGACCGTAACGCCTTCCAAAACATTCTTCTGCGTCGGTGATAAGAAGCAGGCGATCTATAGCTTTCGCGGCGGCAATGCGGCGATCTTCGACACCTTACAGGGCGAGTTGCACGGCGTCCAAATGCGGACGCTCGATGAGAGCCGCCGGTCATCTCCCGCTGTGATCGAGGCGGTCAACCGGGCCTTCTCATCACTCGTGAGTCGCGATGATTTCGAGGCCCTCTCGCCAACGATTTCCGACTGGTGCGAGGCCGTCCCGCTGCATACCACAGCCCGCCGCGATCTGCCGGGGTATGTGCGATTAGAAGTGGCCGGTGCCCCCGAACCGCCCGAGGACGCCTCGCAGCGAGCCCTCAAAGATGAGTTCACCGAACAGGTGAATCAGCTCGCCGCCCAGCGGATCGCGGAGTTCGTTCGCGATGCCCCCGGAGCCTCGATCGGCGTGCTGGTTCGCGGCAACGAACGAATTCGCGGACTGGCCCACGAGCTGCGACAACTCGGTGTCGAGTTCAGCGAAGAAGGCGGCAGCTTGATCCTCGACTCGGCAGCCGTCCAGTTGCTGATGTCGGTGTTGCGGATCGCCGACCATCCCGGAGATCGCGTGGCCAGGTTCCATGTGGCGAACTCGCCACTGGCCGAGCAACTGCAACTACCGAAGTGGGACGACGACACGGCAGCACTCACGCTGTCGGAGCATCTGCGGGGGAAGCTCCTGGCGGACGGGTATGTGCCGACGCTTCAGCGATGGGTGCTGGCCTTGATGCCGAGTGTCGAGCCGCGTGACAAGGAGCGGTTACGGCAACTGCTGGAATTGGCGGAGCGGCATGTGCCGACGGCGCGGCCGCGTGATTTCCTGCGGTGGGTGGAGAACGAGCGAGTTGAGAATCGCTCGTCGGCCCGCGTGCAACTGATGACGATTCACAAGTCGAAGGGGCTGGAGTTCGACATCGTCGTGCTGCCGGATCTCGACACGATGCTCACGAAGACCCCGGACTATTTGACGGCGAGTCCCTCCCCCGCTGAACCGCCGGACCGGGTGCTGGTCTATCGGACCAAGGGGTTACAGCGTTTGCTCCCGCCGGAGTTGCAGCAAGCTTACGCCCAGACCGAAGCGGCCCAGGTCGTGGACAACATGTGCGTACACTACGTGGCCATGACCCGCGCGGTCCATGCGCTGCATCTGATCCTGCCGACACCGAGGTATGGGGGAACACCGAAGACCGTTGCGGGGCTGCTTCAGGTGGGACTGGGGAATGGACAGACTGCCACGCCGCTGACAACACTCTTTGAGTGTGGCGACCCCCTCTGGTTCCAACGTTGTCCAGAACTGACGGTTCAGCCTCCGGCCCAGACTCCTGTCGAGTCAATCTTGCCACAGATCGAGTTCGCCCCGTTGACCGGTGGACGACGCCGCGGGATGGAGCGGATTATCCCCTCGCAGATGGCCGAGAAGGCGACGAAGGTCCGTGTGTCGAGCGTCCTCAAGCTCGATGAGGCGACCGGCGGGATCGATCGCGGCACGCTGTTCCACGCGTGGTTCGAACGCGTCGGTTGGCTAGAGGACGGCCGCCCCGAGGAAGAGGAGCTGCGGAAGGTCGCCGTTGCGCTGGGCGCCGAGCACCTGAATATCGATCGCTGTCTGTCGCAGTTCCAATCGCTCTTACGGCTCCCGCAAGTGGCCCTGGCCCTCTCGCGCCGGAGTTACCAGCCGCCGCGCGGAATGTTCTCCCCACTCGTCCAGGCGGAGCTGTCAGCGGGTGCGTGTGAATTGGAACTCGACCGAGAACGCCGCTTCGCGGTCGGTGACGCGGGGCAACTCATCTCCGGAATGATTGACCGACTGGTGCTGATTCGCCGGAACTGGCAGGTCTTGGCAGCTGACCTGCTCGACTTCAAGACTGACGCGCTCCCAGGCGATGATGCAACGGCCCTCCAGGACAAGGTCGCGACCTACCGCGACCAGATGCGGTCGTATGCGCGGGCGATTGCGAAGATCTATAAGCTCTCGCCAGACCGCGTCTCGACGCGACTGGTGATGCTGGCGACGGGTCGGGTGGAGGTGGTGGAAGCGTGAGGAAAGCGATCAGCCGTCAGCCGTCAGCAATCAGCCAGCGGGGTAACACTTCCCCTGCTTCCTCCCCTCTCCCCCCGGGAGAGGGGCCGGGGGTAAGGGCCGGATGGCGAGAAGCCTTCCGCCCAGGTAACGAACCTCTTTTGAACACACGAACACAAACAAGAAAACTGATCACCACGGAGAAACGGAGGCACGGAGGCGAGTTACGAGCAAATAAAGAATTGAACCACGGAATACACGGACCACACGGAAGCAGAGGGAACGCGAAGGAAGGTCATCGGAAGCTCCCCGCAGTCCTCCGCGATCGTGTTTCAATGTGGGACGAATCCGTCGAAAGGCTGAACGATTTCCTTGCCGTTCCCCTTCTGCACGACTCACTGTTTAAACTCGCGCAAGCTGCGAAAATCGGTGGAGGTCCAAAGCACTCTTTACCCCGACAGGGGTTACAGAGAATAGCCCAGGGTCGCGACCAACGGGAGCGCACCCTGGGTTTCGTTCGTGCGAGCAGACCTACCCTGAAAGGGTTGCACATGAGCTGTACATCGAGCCTCGTTCGAGTGGAACCCTTACAGGGTACGTCGCGAGTTGGGGCCATTCACCCAGGGTGCGCTCCCGTTGGTCGCGACCCTGGGCTATCTCGTGCAGCCCCTACAGGGCATAGACATCGATCGTGGCCTGTGGCACTTTCTGGACTGAGCGACTACGCCACTGTGTGTATACCGTCGTTCAACACCTCTGAACTGTTCCGCAGGTCCGTGCCTCCGTACGTCGGTCGTGAGTGCTTCGATGGCTCACTTTTAGATGTGGTCCGATCGGGAGTTGCCTCGTCACTCACCCCCAACCGCTCTCCCGGGGGGAGAGGGGAGCCGGAGCTTTGGACGGGCCAAGAGGCCCGTCATACTTCCGTGGCGGAGACCGGGCGATGAAACCGTTTCGATTCCTCCACGCGGCCGACCTGCATCTTGACTGTCAGCTCCGGGGGCTTGACCAGTACGAAGGAGCCCCCGTCGAGACCTTGCGGCAGGCGACGCGGGTGGCCCTTGAGAATTTGATCCAACTCGCGATCGATGAGCAGGTCGCCTTTGTCATCATCGCGGGCGATCTGTTCGACGGGCAGTGGACTGATATCCAGACCGGCTTGTGGACTGCCCAGCGCTTTCGGCGGCTGGAGAAGCAGGGGATCAACGTCTACCTGATTCGTGGGAATCACGACGCCCAGACCGAAGTGCCGCACCGGATCACCTGGCCCTCGAATGTCAAGGAATTCCCCACGGAATGTCCCGGCACGCTGTTCGATGAGGCGACCGGGGCGGCCCTGCATGGGCAAGGCTTTGCGACTCGCGAGTGCCCTTACGACATTGCTAGTCACTACCCCGTGGCCCAGCCGGGCCGAACGAATATTGGCCTGTTGCATACGAGTCTGACCGGCGATCTGCGGCACGATGTCTATGCCCCCACTTCGGTCGAGACGCTCATTGCCAAGGGGTACGACTACTGGGCGCTGGGGCATATCCACGCCATGCGGATTGTCCACGAGTCGCCGCGGATCGCGTACCCCGGCTGTGCCCAGGCCCGGCATGTAAAGGAGACTGGGGAGAAGGGGTGTCTGCTGGTCGATGTGGACGGGCGTGGGATTCGGAGCGAGTTTCGGGCGATCGATGTGCTGCGGTGGCACTCGGCGGTGATCGAACTTCCCGCCGAGGCTCGCCGGGCTGAGGCGATTGACCGCGTGCGCGAGGCACTGGAAGCCTGTCGCGAAAACTCCCACGGTCGCTTTGCCGCAGTCCGCCTCACCTTGACGGGCCGCTGTGCATTCCATCGCGAGCTGCGCGGAGCCCAGGACCGATCACAGATCGTGAACGAGATTCGCAACGTGGCGAACGAGTGGGACAACGTCTGGATCGAAAAGGTCGAACTCGAAACGGCCCCGCCGGTCGATGTCGAGGCACTCCGCAGCGGCCAGGACTTGTTTGGTGAACTCTTGCGGGACTTTGCCCACTGGCACGATGCCGACGATACCGAACTCGCATCGCTGGCGACGATCCTGGAGCCACTGGCCCAAAAGATCGGCGGCGCATTGCCGAAAAGTGACCTCGACCTCGCCGATGCAGAACGCCTACGCCACTGGCTGAAGCAGGCTGAGTCGCTGGTGCTCTCGCTGGCACCGGGCGATGAGTCGGCTTGAGGGCATGCTCGGGAGCGGTTTCAAGAGTTGTCATGACCCTCGCCGTCACCCCAGCCCTTCTAATTCTGGCTGAACTCTGGCGGAAATTTGCGGGGCAATATTTCACTCCGGTTACGGCGTTGGGCGCGGAGAAAATCGAGCAGTAAATCAGTCCGCAGGTCGACATTCGTCTCTGCCAGCAATGTCAGCGACTCCGCGCTTGTGAGCTTAGCGGTACTCGAAATCAGGTCGCACAGTACCCCCAGCGGAAGGTCGCGGAGGGCGGCTTCCGCTGCCTCGCGGTGGGAATCGATCCCGGGTGAGATCGCTGCGAAATTCTCCATCAGCTCCTCGCGACGGCGGTCGCGGAGGATCTCCGGTGAGCCGGGATATCGGTCATAACGGAGTTCCAGTTCGACCTGTCGATAGGGGGTCTTTGTTAGCCGTTCCGCCTTGATCTTGGCTCGGCAAAGACCTCGCAGCAGAATCAAGTAACGCCCATCTTCCTGCTTCGTATCGACCAGCACTCGGCCCAGGCAGACATCGGTCCAGACCGGGGCCGTCTTTGTTTCATACAGCGATTCCCAACTCGGCTTCAGCGTGGCGATCGCAATCAGGCGATCCCCTTTCAGTGTGTCCGCGATCATCTCCCGATATCGCAGCTCAAAGATGTGCAGCGGCTGGGTGACCTGCGGAAATAAAACGAAATCGGGGAGTGGAAAGAGGGGTGCCACGCCGCCAAAGTTCGCCAATTCCGCCATCAGACCGGGTTGGTCACTCATCATCGGGATTCCACATCAGACGAGGAAACGCGTCGAGGTCCGGAAGATCGCCCGGTTGCACCGCCCCAGGCACCCAGAGCGGAGCTAAACAGCCAGCCAGGTCGGCCCGCAGTTTCCCGAGGTCGACTCCAGCGTGCTGTTCACCGTACCCGGACAGGTATTCCCGTGTCGAGCCTGCCATCTTGCGCGCTCCGGCGGGGTTTCCTTCGGAGTAATGGAAGAGGCAGACCGCCGCGTGCAGGAGACCTTGGAAAAAATCTCGCTGCGACTCGACCGCGATCCCCCACAGGTCTTCCAGAACATCGTGGCATGCGAAATATTCGCGCTCGTTGAAAAGCTGCACCGCGCGCGCGAAGTCGTCACGATCGGAACCAGTGAGCGGGGTGTCGGTCATGGCGGCGACCTTAGTAAACTCACCGTGGGATCGGCTTCCAGCCTGTCAGCTTCCATCAAAAGACAGGCTGGAAGCCGATCCCACGGGTCAGACAAGTCTGACCGTTCGCCTTCGCGAGCCTCGTTCAAGAGCTTCATCCAAGCCCCCATGTAGTGCCCGTGGTCATGGAACGTTCGCCCGCTGACCAAGTTTCCGTCCACCACACAGGGGGCATCGACAAAGATCCCGCCGCACGCTTCCAAGTCGAAGCGGCACTTCGGGACCGTGGCCATCCGCCGACCCTGTACACACCCGGCATACGCCGGAATTTCGACCCCGTGGCAGACCGACGCAATCGGCTTGTTCTTCTCGAAGAAGTGCCGCGTGATTCGCACGAGATCGGTGTCATAACGGATGTACTCGGGAGCCCGTCCGCCGCTAAAGAATATTCCCATGTACTCCTCTTCGCGAATGTCGCGGAAGGCGATCTCGGCCTGGATCGTGTACCCCTCCCACTCCTTGGTGATCGTCCATCCCGGACGGACCTCATGCATCACCATCTGGTAGAGCCGCTTCTCGGGCGCAGCCACCACCGGCGTGAACCCGCCCTCTTGCAGGCGGTAATACGGATAGAGCGTGTCGACCGTTTCCGTCGCATCGCCAACGATGATTAAGACTTTGTGAGACATGGAAAAGACTCGGTGAGGTCGGGTTGGAGTCCAGCCTTCAGGCTGTTCCGGTGGCACTACAGCTTCACCGCGAGCTTCTCGCGAAACAGCGCCAACATCCGCTTCCACGACCGCTCATCCGCCGCCGCATTGTACCGCAGCCCATCGATCCCGTGAGAATCCGCCGTCTTGACCGTAAAGCTATGCCGGGCATTGCCGTAGTAGGCCATCTCGAAATCGGCTCCGGCAGCATCGAGCGTGCTGCGCACTTTTTGGCAGGTCTCTTCGGGGATAAAGCTGTCTTGGCTGCCGTGGCAGATCAGAAGTGTTGTCTGACGGTTCTTCACTCCCATCGCCTGTTCTGCCGAGGGCACCGGCAAGGCCCCGTGGAACGATACAGCCGCATCGAGGTCCGCCCCATGAAAGGCGAGTTGCAACGCCGTCGACCCGCCGAAGCAATACCCGATCGCGGCGAGATGCTCCTTGTCGCAGTCTGGTTGTGAGGTGAGTACTGCGAGCCCCGCCTTACCGCGTTGGACCCAGGCATCCAGATTCGACCGGACCTTGGTCGCCATCTCCCCCGCTTCTTGAGGGTGCTTCGCGAGCTTCCCTTCGCCATACATGTCGCAGGCAAACGCCAGATATCCCTCAGCAGCCAACAGCTTGGCCCGCTCCTGGGCGTAGTCGTTGAGGCCCCACCACTCGTGAACCACCAACACCCCAGGGCGCGGGCCGATCACGGCGTCGTCCCAAGCCAAGAACCCGCGACATTCGATGCCACCGTCTTGGTAGCTGATGACTTTTGTCTGGACTTCAGCGGAAAGTGATGACGCTATTCCAAGCAGCGAAAGACCAACGACGAGAACAGACCAAACACGCATGGGACGCCTTCCGAGAGGTGATCGTGTTACGGAACGATCCGTAGAGCGGCCCAGTTTAATCGGAGGACATCGCCCAAGGCGAGCGGAATGGCTGCCTCACTGAGATGCCTTACCGAATGCGTTTCATCCGATCCACTTGCGGGTAGAGAGGGAAGCTGTACTTGGGGTATCCCTCGACGCGCTCTCCGGTGACCGATTGATGATTCAAGAGAGGGTAGCCGCGACCGTTGTTCATGAAGGGCACGCCGTGCGGCCAGTAGATGAAGAACGCCTTTCCGATTAACAGCTTGCGGGCCACAGTTTGGAGCTTTGGATCCCAGTACCGGCTGTCGGAGCTGCGGGGGCTGTTGTCGCCGAGGGCCAGGTAACCATCGGCGGGGATCAGGAATTCGCGGGCATCAAGGCTGGCACTCTGCTGCTGGTAAGCTTGGCTCCACTGGTCGGGTCGTTCCAGGTATTGGCCGAGCTTGCTTCGGAATTGCAACTCCTCGTGGGGCAAGTCGGGGCGGTCTCCCCGGTAGTAGATATCGCGTTCGATCAGGAGTTCCGAGACCGTCGCCGTCATCCCTTGCGCTGCGATTCCAATAGGGGCGAGATCGTGATCGGTCGGGAGGGGAGCAGTCAGTGCATTCGGTTCATCGAAAATCGCCGCAGGCCCGAACTCCACGACCCGATCGTTGATCCAAAGCACGAGCCGGTCATCCACATTGGCAAACCGAAAATCGTAGGCTCCCGGACCAGTCACAGGGCAGGTGGCCGACGCCAGTTCCTGTTCCCGGTCGCCGGTCACCCGCCAGAGAGTCGCCTTTGCCGTGGCGGGGTCGATCCGGCACTGATAGCCGCGCCCCCCTTCGATCAGATCGAGCACGAACCGGGCTTCACTCCCCACCGACTCGATCACCAGTTGACCACTCACGGTCAAGTCGCCGGTCCAGAATGCCGCCTCGGAAAAGATGTGATGCGGCGGCTGGTTCTGCTGCGGCTGGTAGGTGTTGTAGCCACAGAAGTCGGTGATCAATTTCGGTCGGGGGTCGATCTGGGTGTTGACCAGAGGCTCTTTCGAAACGGACTCCCACTCAAAGTAAGTCGGAGTGAAGTGCCGATAGCGGAGCCACGTCAACTTGCTGGTCGCTGCCAATTGATACTGACGATCCTCGGTCCGCACCCATCCGGGGGCTTCGACCCATTGAGCGGGTAGGAGTGACTCTTCCTGAGCCGCAACAGAAGCCCACCGCTCGGGCCAGCCATTGGCGAGGATGGCTCTCGGCGGAAACTGGTCGTTGTAAACCGGGATTTGCAGCACCCGTTGTTTCTCGGGATCGTCTTTGCGAAGGATCTTTTCCGCCTGACCGTCCCATTGGTAAATGTTGCCTTGGCGGATGCGAAGCGTTTCCCCGGGAAGGCCGACCAGCCGCTTGATATAGTTTGTCTGCGGCTCTGCGGGACATTTGAAGACGAACACATCCCACCGATCGGGATTTCCGAGTTCGTACGGGTATTTGTTCACCAGAATTCGGTCGCCATTAAAAGCCGGGGCGTCTTCGACGGCATTGTGTGCCCGGCAGTTGGGGCAGACGGCGACATCGATCCGCTGCCCCGGATTGAGGAGTTGCGTCTCGCGGTCGACTTCGTCGCTGGCCCCAATCAGGATCGCGTGCCCACATTCCGTGCAGGTCGCCTCCTTATGCCGTCCATAGAGTGTGGGTGCCATCGACCCGGTCGGAATGACGAACGCTTCCGCCTCAAAAGTCCGGAAGAGCAGCGCCAGCACGAGCGCAAAGAGGATCGACTCAAAATGATCCCGCCCCGTGTCGACATGCGGTGGTTTCGCTTTGACCTCCTTGCTCTCCGGAGGCGGGGCGGGAGCTCGTGCCGCCTGATGCGAGGGGGCAGGCACGAAATTCGGTCCAGGCTCAGTCATCCATCGTTCCCTGCAAAAGGCACAAAGTGTCCACGACGGTTTGTTGCCGCAGCCCGCTGCGCCCGTGTTCCCATCCGAACCGCCCAAGAGCACACAGCTCATCGCGATGCCCGCAGATTACGGAAGTTGGCTGGGGAAAGGAAGTTTTGTTTCGCGGCCGCTCTTTGAGAGGGGTGCCGGATGGTGCTGGCTGATCGCTAAAAGCTCAGGTGTCAACCGAAGACCCATCGAAGGGGCGACACGGGCGACTTCACACCGCGCCCGCCGAATCGATGCATGTCACTTGAGAAATCTGGCACAATCGCTCGACAAACAACATCTCCAACTGTTACTAAGTCGCCATGGATGGCACACGACAACAGCGACTCGCCGAATTCGTGGAATGGACTGCGAACCATATTCGTGGTGATGAAAAGGGCGAGGCGCAGGTTTTTCTCGATCGGCTCTTCCAGAGCTTCGGCCAAAAGGGCACGCTCGAGGTCGGCGGGCAGCCCGAGTTTCGCATCCGCAAGGCGAAGGAAGACGGTGGCGGCACGGCGTTTGCCGACTACGTGTGGAAGCCGGTCGTCCTGATCGAGATGAAGAAACGCGGCCAGAACCTCGCGAAGCATTACCGGCAAGCCTTTGATTACTGGATTCGGCTGGCGCCCGATCGGCCCAAGTACGTCGTGCTGTGCAATTTCGACGAGTTCTGGGTCTACGACTTCGACAGCGCTCAGATCGACACTCCGCTCGATACGGTCAAGCTCAAAGAGCTCCCCGAGAAGTGGGGGCCACTGGCGTTTCTCTTTCCGAACGACGAGAAGCCCGTCTTCGGGAATGACCATGAAGCTGTCACCCGCGAGGCAGCGGACCATCTGGCGGGTTGCTTCAATCAGCTCATTGCCCGGAAGATCGAACGACCGCTCGCCCAGCGTTTCATCTTGCAGATGCTCGTCTCGCTGTTCGCGGAAGACATTGGACTGCTGGAGAAATACACCGTCACGAAGTTGCTGACCGACTGCCATAGTTCGCGCGACACTTACGATTTGCTGGGCGGTCTGTTCGTCGAGATGAACACCCCCGGCAGGACACCGGGTGGGCGGTACAAGGGGGTTGGCTACTTCAACGGCGGGCTGTTCGCGGAACCAGCGCGAATCGAGTTGATGTCCGATGAACTCGACCAGCTGAAGACAGCCTCGAAAAAAGACTGGTCCAAAGTCCGACCCGAAATCTTTGGCACGCTGTTCGAGCATTCGCTCGGTCATGAGGAACGGCACGCTTATGGGGCGCACTACACCGCCCCCGTCGACATCATGAAGATCGTCGGACCGACGATCACCCAGCCGTGGCAAGCGGCCATCGACGGGGCCAAGACCCGCACGAAGCTGCGTGAATTGCTGGAGCGGCTGCAACATTTCCGGGTACTTGATCCGGCCTGCGGATCAGGGAACTTTTTGTACCTGGCCTACCGCGAGATGAAGCGGTTGGAAGCGCGGTTGATCGAACGTATTCAGCAGTTCCCCTCGACCAAGGGGGACAAGGCCCAACTGTCGTTTGGCTTCGTGACGGCGGCCCAGTTCTACGGCCTCGACATCAATCCGTTCGCGATCGAACTGGCGAAGGTCACGATGATGATCGCCCGCAAACTGGCGATTGACGAGCTGCATGTCACCGAGCCCGCGCTGCCGCTCGATAACCTCGACAAGAACTTTATCGTCGGGGACGCACTGATTGACTCTCAAGAAAACCCGAAGGTCTGGCCCGAGGTCGATGTGATCATTGGCAACCCCCCATTTCTGGGAGCCAAGCGGCTCAAGCCAGAGCATGGCCCTAAATACGTCAACGCGGTGCGTAAGGCGTATCCCGAAGTGCCGGGGATGGCCGACTACTGCGTCTACTGGTTTCGGAAGGCGCATGATCGGCTGCCGGATTGCACCGCTAAGAATCCGCTAATTGGCCGAGCGGGCTTGGTCGGCACGCAGAACATTCGCAACAATCAATCGCGCGTCGGCGGCCTCGATCACATTGCCGCCACCGGGACGATCACAGAGGCCGTCGATAACCAACCTTGGTCCGGCGAGGCCAACGTGCATGTGTCGATCGCCAACTGGATCAAGTCGCAAGACGAGAATGTGGTGCCCAGTCAGCGGCGATTGTGGTATCAAGTGGTTCCGTCACATGGTGCAAAGTCCGCCAGAAAGCGTGGCAGCGGGCCAGCATCCAAGGAGTACCTACTCGATTTCCGTGACCTCGAAAGTATCAACTCGGCTCTGTCTCACAAGA
>JAYSVZ010000635.1:0-3737 GCA_043718305.1 Planctomycetota bacterium
CCAACTCGTGGAGACCTTAAAACTACCAGCCCTGACCCTGCCCGCATTGATCCACTCCCCGCTCGAACTGCTGGTCCCGATCCCCCAAACCGGGCAATAAACTCGCGACTCTGCCGCCCGCCAACGATGCCAACGATGCCAAAACCATCGCCCGCTTCACGCTGCGCACATTGGACAGCTACGTGAGAGCCCCGTAAAACAGGCTGGGCTGCCACCGCGGAATTAGCGCATCACCCGACGCGTTCGTCACCAAAGCTTCCCTCTTCCGCCCCAACGGGGCAGCCACAAATCAGCCTGGGGCAGAGCGACCAGCGGGAGCGCCGCCCCAGGTCGCGGAGTCCCACACGCCCTCAGCCCTGAAAGGGCGAAACAAGGGGCTGGGCCTCGCGTTGTGCCGCCCTTTCAGGGCTTGCCGAACATGGGGATTCGATTCCCGGGGCGTGGCCGGCGTGGCCCTGGGCTGGTATGTCGGTGCCCCTTCAGGGCGGAAGAGGGGAGCATTCCTGGGACGAGTGCGAATTGCGAGGCGGACTTGGATTTGGTGATGTGCGACTTCCGCTGTGACAGGCTGGGTGATCAACTTGGCCCGTGCTATTTCCCGGCGACTTCGCCGTTCTTTCGTACACGGACCAGCACCGGCCGCGTCGCCTGGGCTCCCTCGACGGCGGTCTGGAGGTGGAGCAATCGCTCCTGTTCCGGAACCCATTTGGCCGCCGAGATGAAGAAGTTGCGTTCGGTCTGCTTCTCGAGGATCAACAGCCCGTTGAGGCCGATGTTGTCGACGATCAAGCCATGTGGCAGATTGCGGCCCGAGCCTTCGTTGCCGAAGGGGACGTGGCCCTCATAGCCATTCCTTTTGGCCAGCACCTTCAGCATGATCGTCTGGCCCGGCTCGATATCGACTTGCAGCGGTCCGCCATCGCCGGGGTCTGTGACCTGGGCTCCGCTCTCGGCGGCAACGATCTCGATCGTCATCTTTCCGGCGTCGGATCGCTTGATCTCGCCGAAGTTGTTCAGATCGTGGGTGACTGCCTGGCCATTGATGGTCGCCGTCGCCGTCAGCTTGGAGAGTTTCGCATTCTCTGGCGTCGGGGCGGGCGCATCAGCGGCCGCCATCAGCACGCCGAGGGCATCGTTCTGGCCAGCTTCGATCGTGACGGGCGTTGTCGCGGTGTACCCCGGTGGAAGACCGGTGATGTCCACGCGGATCGGTCCGGTATAGTCATCCTGACGATTCACGGAGACTTTGAACTCCTTGGCACTGCCGACGTTGACGCTCGGGTCTTTGGTATTCATGGACGCCGAATAGTCGGGCTGCCGAGGCCGAATCACCATCGTGTAAGTGTGCTTGTCGCTCTCGTTCCCGCGCACATCGCGAATCCGAACCAGGTACTCGCCATCCTTGGGGGCTGCGAAGGTCAGCTTCGAATCGGCTCCGAGATCGCGCTTGGCATCGTCATCATTCTCGTAATTCAATCGAAAGACCGGCAGCCCGTTGGGGACAATCGCGGTCCCGGGTGGGTAAGCATCGACGACATAACACGGCTCCCCGAGGGCATGCGACAGCGGGGTGGTATCAAAGTATCCATAACGCTTCCCTTCCCCGGGGTAGGCCGTGAACCCCGAATCGGGGCCGCGCGGGGCGAGCCAGAGTTTCACCACTTCGCCGTTGGCGTACAGGTATTCATTGAGTTCCATCTCCTCCCAGTTGAAGACGCGGAAGTCGCCGACCTGGTCGCCGTCCTTCCCCCGGAAGGTGAAGTACGAATCGCGGACCGCTTGCAGGATCACCCGCTCGACCGGCTGGCCGTTGGTGTCGAGCACTTCAATCAGCGAATCGAGCGGTGACTTCGCGCGGGCGGCGGTGACCTCAATGACCCACTCTTCACCGGCCTTGGCGGAGAACTTATAGAGGTCGCTGTCCGACTGGTTGTGGGGTTTTCCCTGGATCGTCCCCTTCAAGGTGGCCGGGATCGAAATCGCCGTCGCCTCACCCGGCATGTTGTTCGGCTCGACTTCGGCGGTCTCCATCATCGGTGTGGCCGCTGGTGCGACGGGAGCCATCGCCACCGGTGCCGCCTCCGTCGCTGGCGTCGGAATCGGGACCGTCATCAACAACTCGATCGTCCCATCAACGCGCCCGACCGCAAACCGCGAACCATCCGGAGCAAAGGCGAGAGCTTGGACCACGTCGCTCTGCGTCCCATACTCCTTCAGCTCGGACATCGTCTTCGCGTCCCACAACTTAACCGTGCGGTCCTCGGCGGTGGTGACGAGGTTGCGGCCATCGACACTCAACCGCATCTGCGTCACCGGAGCTTCGTGGGCGAAGCGGGCCAGCAGTTGCGGGTTAATCACGGCGGCCTCGCGAGAGAGGAACTTCCAGACGCGGATGCGGCTGTCGGCTCCGACGGCCACGATCTGGTCGCCCGTCGGAGTGAAGGCCACGGAGTAGACCTCCTTGAGCGGCTGGCCGAGGGTGTCGAGGCGTTCGCCGGTCGCGACCTGCCACACCTTGCCGGTGTCGTCGGCGCTGCCACTGACGAGGGTCTGGCCATTCGGGCTAAAAGCGATGTCGTAGACCGGTCCGGTGTGCCCTTCGAGGGCCCGAACCTGCTCTCCGGTCGCGACATTCCACAACATGATCTTGCGGTCATAACTACACGTGGCGAGCAGTTCGCCATTCGGCGAAAGCTCGGCATCGTAGAGCACATCGCGGTGGGCGCGGATCTCACGAAGGATCTCGCCGCGCGGGATGTTCCAGATCGCCGCCTGGCCGTAGAGTCCCGGGACTCCTGAAGCGGTGACGAGTGTCTCATCCGATGAGAAATGGAGTGCTGTCACCTTGCCGGGGAGCGGCTCCAAAATCTTCACGGGCTTCAGGGTCTGTGCATCGAGAATCGCCACGCCTCCAAACCGAGCTGCGGCGATCCACTTCCCATTCGGCGACCAGTCGATAGCCGTCACAGCCTCGGGGGATTGGCGTGTCGGCTTGATCTCGGGAACCGTCAACTGGCTGCGGTCGAAGACTTTGCCAGCCGGTCCGCTGGCTCCGCTCTCGACCCAGGCTTTCAGAACGGCGACCTCATCAGCCGACGGCTGCGGCTTCTCTTCGGGCGGCATCTTTGGTTTGGACGTTCCCGTCACAAGCCGGATCAACCGGCTCGTCCCGGGATCTCCCGCCAGGACCGCAGCCCCGTGTTCGCCCCCTTTTTGAAGGTCGTCGAACGACTCGACCGAAAACTTCCCTTCATGATCCTCCGGGTTGTGGCACCCCGCACAGTACTTCTTCAGGATCGGAGCAACATCTTGTTCGTAGTCCGGCGCAGCATCCTTGGCCTGCAAGGCTCCGCACAGCCCCTGCATCATCACCCACAAACCGATGGCCCCACGCATGCTGCATCTCCGCTCGGGTTCGTTCGCTGAGGAGTCGCCCGCAACCCATCAGAGTCTGTGTATCATAACAACACGGGGGGGGCAGCGTGAACGAATCGCCGGTCGGCGGCGTCGGTTGTAGGGGCGCAGTGTGTTCCCTTCTGACTGAAAACTAAAAACTGACGACTGAAAACCACCACTGTGTGAAACACCGTGTCGCTCGGCCTCAGTTGACACTCCGTCCGCCCGCGTTAGGCTACCTTGCGTCTGGGTGCCCGGAGCGTGTCGCTGCTGGGAGAATAGGGAAGACGGTGTGAATCCGTCACGGTCCCGCCGCTGTATCCGGGGACGAAACGTCACTC
>JAYSVZ010000636.1:0-3737 GCA_043718305.1 Planctomycetota bacterium
GACCACGCCATCCGACTATGGCACGCCCAGACCGGGACGCCGCTGCAAACGCTCGCGGGGCACACCGCTCCGGCATCGGCACTGCGGTTCCTGGGCAGCGGAGCGCTGCTGTCAGCCGGAGCCGATCAGACGGCGCAGGTGTGGGATCTGAAGCCGCAGTGGAAGCTGGTCGCTACTCTTGGGTCCAAGCCGGAGAACGCACTCGATCTGAGCGCCTCGCCGCATGTCGACCGCGTGTTGTGCCTCGCCTTCAGCCCGGATGGAACGAAGCTGGCCAGCGGCGGCGGCGACCCCTCGCGCTCGGGGGAACTGCTGCTGTGGAACGTCGCGACCCGCGCAGTCGAAAAGACCTTTGCGGACGCTCACAGCGACACGGTCTACGATGTCGAGTTCTCGCGCGATGGCAAGCTACTCGTCAGCGGAGCTGCGGATAAGTTCGTGAAGGTCTTCGAAGTCGAGTCCGGCAAGTTCGTGCGCTCGTTCGAGGGGCACACGAACCATGTGCTGGGGGTCTCGTTCAAGTCGGACGGCAGCAACCTCGTCAGTTCGGGAGCTGACAACGCCATCAAGGTCTGGAACTTCGAGACTGGCGAGCAGATCCGCACGATCGCCAACGCGACCAAGCAAGTCACCGGCGTCAACTACATCGGCGTGACCGACAACATCGTCAGCAGCAGCGGCGACAAGAACGTGCGGTTCCACACAGCGTCCAACGGGAGCAACTACCGCAACTTCGGCGGCTCGGCGGACTACCTGTACGCCGTGTATGCCTCGGGCGACGAGTCGATTGTGGTATCCGCCGGAGAAGACGGGGTGGTGCGGATCTGGAACGGGAAGAACGGGCAGGAGCTGACGAAGTTCCCGCATCCCGTGCCGGTGACCGAGACGGTGGCGAAGTAGGTGATTCGTCACCGGTTCCTTCCGGCACCTTGTCGGATTGAAACATCACGCACCCTGGTTTAACGCTGCGGCGACGGGCCGGTGTGGATCGAGAGTGCGGCGTGGCACGGTAAGTCCCCCGCTCGCTGTCGATTTGAAAATGATGCTGTTGGTCGTTTGAGAGTGAGCGTTGAGACGTGAGTCCAACGTGTTCACTCGACGAGGTGATCCATGAGACGCAGGATGTTCAGAGCGGGACTCTGATGTGAATCACTCCTGGAATGATGCCTGACTCCGGCCTTCCTTCTCCTTTGCGACACGCCCCGTGGTGCTGCCGCTGCTCACCACGAACCATCGCGAGCTTCGCGCCTTCGAGTGAGCCCTTTCATGGGTGGCCCAGCGCGTACTCGGGCCAAGGCCCGCTTGAAGTTCCTCGCGGATTTCGAGATACTCCGCCGCGACAACATCGTCGACTTGGCTTAAGTTTCCCTGGCGCATGCGTCTGGGAAGGTGAACACCGAGAAGTTGATCGTGTTGACCTTGAGAGCCGAAGTGGCGGAATGGCAGACGCGCTGGATTCAAAATCCAGTTTCCCCAAAGGAAGTGTGGGTTCGAGTCCCACCTTCGGCACTTTGTTGTGACTGGTTTGAAAACTGAAATGACCGATCGTTGGGCGGAACTGTCCGATTGTCGTGGAACGCTCCGCGAACCCACGTTGGATCGCGGAGCGATCCACGACTATTATTTGTCGAACCGTCGCTAACGGTATTCTTGCGAAGCGGCCACAGCCAGTACGTCGCAGCGTTCATTCTCGACGTGGCCCGTGTGTCCTTTCACAACGGTGAAGCGAACCGTGTGTTGCTGGAGGAGTTCATCCATCGCTTGCCAGAGTTCAACGTTCTTGACCGGTTTCCACTGGCTTCCTTCGCGCCGTCGCCAGCCGTTCCGCTTCCACCCGGGGAGCCATTCGCTCGACCCTTGGGCGACGTACTTGCTATCGGTAATTACCTCGACGTGGGACCGGGACTTGAGCGCCCGCAGCCCCTCGATCACCGCCATCAGTTCCATGCGGTTGTTCGTGGTATCCGCCGCTCCCCCCGAGGCCTCGCGTTCTTTTCCCGAGGCGGGGTGCCGCAGGATAAACCCCCAGCCACCGGGACCGGGGTTACCGCTGCAGGCTCCATCGGTGAACAACTGCACGAAGGGCAGAGCTGCGGGGGTCAGGGCCGCGGCAAGAGGGCTCGCGGAAGCCGGTATTTCAGACATTGCGGAGCGGTCTCCGGGACAGGCTACCAATTCCAACGACCCATGAACGCTTAGCGTTCGCGAAACGTAATTCGGCCTCGGGTCAGGTCATAGGGCGACAACTCCACGCGCACGCGGTCCCCGGGGACGATTCGAATGAAGTTCTTACGCATTCGCCCGGAGACGTGCGCCATCACCATCAAACCGTTATCAAGTTTGACGCGGAATTGGGTATTGGCGAGCGCCTCGACGACGTTCCCCTCCATTTCGATGCCAGCTTCTTTTTCCTTCGCCATCCGCCATCCGACTCCGAACTGAGATTTGTGCACTGCAAGCGGAGACTATACCCAGTGGCGAACGTTTCAGCAAATCGCATGGGAAATCGGTGGCCCGGCAATTGGCAGATCATGTATTTCGTGACTTTGATGCGTTACGTTACGAACGCTGGGACTGTGGTGCAGTCGGATGGGCAATCCTGCCCGTCCCCGGATCGCGATCCGACTCGCGAATGACCAAATCGCAAAGCCGGGAGAGGGAGATGTCTCGCATGAGCCGACGAATTCAACGCCAAGGCGCAAGGGCGCCAAGACGCCCAGAAATCCAGTGGCTTCTTCCCTGGGCGTCTTCGCGTCTTGGCGTCTTGGCGTTGAATTCTTTCACGATCACAAGTCGTCTCGACGCGAGGGGACGGGCAGGATTGCCCATCCTACTGGCGTTTCTACTCCTGGCATCGTTCTCGAAGGCTGATGACGCGGTGCAGCTCAACACCGAGTACAAGTCCGATATCCAACCACTGCTCAAGACCTACTGCTACGAGTGCCACTCCGGCGACACGCTCGAAGCCGAGATCGACCTCGCCGTCTTCACAGACCTCGTCCAAATCCGCAAGCACACGAAGGTCTGGCAGAAGCTCAGCGAGATGCTCAGTAGTGAGCAGATGCCCCCGCCCGATTCCAAGCAGCCGAGCGGACACGAGCGGGCCACGCTGCAAGGGTGGGTCAAGCGGCACCTGACCATCGAGGCGGCTGCGCATGCGGGCGATCCGGGTCCGGTGGTGCTCAGGCGGCTGAGTAATGCGGAGTACACGTATACGATTCGCGACCTTACGGGCATCGCGACGCTCGATCCGGCCAAGGAGTTCCCGGTGGACAGTGCCTCGGGGGAGGGGTTCACGAATGTGGGGAACTCGCTGGTGATGTCGCCGGCCTTGCTCACGAAGTACCTCGACGCAGCCAAGGTGATCGCGTCGCATGCGGTGCTGTTGCCGGACGGGATGCGGTTCTCACCGTACAACACGCGACGAGATTGGACCAATGAATCGCTCGCCAAGATTCGTGGGGTCTACTCGCGATACAGCGCTGACGGTGGCGGGTCGACTCTCAAGTTGCAGGAGATCCAGGTTGATACGAATCGCGGCGGGCGGCTGCCGGTGGAGCGGTATCTGCTGGCGACGATTGAGGAGCGCGAGGCGCTCGCGTCGGGCGGTAAGACCATTGAAGCGGTGGCGGAGGCTCGCGGGCTCAGTCCAAAGTATTTGCGGACGGTGTGGGACATGCTGACCCTCACCCCCAGCCCTGGGAGCGGGGAGCCGGAGGGGTCGCTGTTGCTCGATC
>JAYSVZ010000637.1:0-3735 GCA_043718305.1 Planctomycetota bacterium
AAGGCGGCCGACATCCGCAGCGACATTTATTCGCTCGGTTGTACGTGGTATCACCTGCTGACCGGCAAGCCCCCCTTTCCGGACGGGGACTTGATGAACAAGCTGCGGGCGCATGCCTTCCAGCCGATCCCCGATCCCCGGGTGATGAACGAAGCGGTCCCCGAAGGGATTGCAGCCGTCATTCGGCGGATGATGGCCAAGAAGATCGAGGACCGATATCAGAATCCCGCCGAACTCCTGGTCGATCTCAACTCGCCGATCCTCCTGCGAAGCGACTTCTCCGCCGACCAGTTGTTGAAGCTGGGAGCGAACACCGTTGCCCCGGAAGAGGACGAAGCCGACCCCACGGAGGTCTCCACGCGGGGGGCCACCCTGACGACAAAGAGCAGCTCGAAGCCGGGCAAGGCTCCAGCGGAAGATCGGCCCGGTCGTTCGCGGACCACCGACACCCGGGAGGCGGTCGAGGAAGACGAAGCGCCAGCGTCTCGCTCGACGAAGCGACCGACCAAACGGGGCAAGGCTCAAGCCGGAGAAGAACTCCCGCCACGAAATGCCAATCGCGAAGAGGCTTCCTCCCCAGAGACCCCCTCGAAAAAGTCTCGCCCCGAGCGGGCCTTGCCCGGTCGGGTTGATCGTCCCGCACTGCTCCCCGACACGCCAAAACGGCAAATCAATCCGCAGATCGTGAAGCTGATCGGACTGATCACCGGGATCGTCGGACTAGCCGTCGTGCTGGTGTTGGCCCTGAGTGGAGGTGGCTCGGCGCCGGGCCCGGGAACGGGGAATCCGTACCAGACTCAAGTCGGTGGAGACGGGAACGCCTTCGACCCCGCAAACACAGCCGCCAGCCAGGCGAACGATCCCGCGCAGCCCGGTGCGAAAGTCGATCCAGTCACCGCCCGGCCTCCGCAGCCCGTGGCTGTGAAGGAACCGACCCCACCGGCGGTGCCCGATCCCGGACCCGCCGTGTCCGACGGCCAGATCGACCAATCCTCATTCGGCGGCGTGGTGGCCTTTGCCGCCAAGGGCGGTCCGCTCCCGAGTTGGGTCTGGTCAGCCCGTCGAAACATCCCTGCCGAAACCCCCGTCATCGTCGTTCGCCGTTCAGCCCCCGCCAACGGTGAACGGGCCTCTCTCCGCGAGGCGCTCGCCATGGCCGGGCCAAAGGCCATCGTTGAATTCGCTGATGCGGGACCGCACGAGATGGGGTCTGTTGATCGCTGGCCAGCACAAGTCATTCTTCGCGGCCGGGAAGGATCGGGGGCCGTGCTGCACTGGTCCGGGTCGGACAATCCCCCGGTCACTGTGAAGCAAACGACACTGACCCTGGAAGGGTTGCACCTGGTCTTTGATCCCGATCAGACCGGACCAGCCTTCGCGGTCACGGGTGGGCAGTTCATCATGCGACGTTGCTCGATCACCAACTGGAGCACTCACGGAGAGGGACTGATCGTCGCGGAAGCGAGCGGAAGTTGCCTGATCGAAGATTCGTTTGTGCGCACGGCGGGCTCGGTAATTCGGCTTCGAGGGGTGAACTCTTCGGTCGTCGTGGGGAACTCCTTGCTGTTGTCGACCGGGCCCACGGTGTTGGTGGAATCCCAGGATCATTCCGCCGACACGCGGACGGTGGCCTGTGTCGCGACGACCGCCCTGTCCTCGCAGGGGGCTGTGCATTGTCGTCATTTGGGGAAGGCTTCCCCGACCGTGAATCTGACGTTTCTTCAGAGCCGGTTAATCCACCTTCCGATCGATGCGGAGCCAGCGGCAGCGATCGCGTTTCAAGGATGGCGCAGCTCCGCCGATATCCTCGACAAGCTTCGCGCACAGCAAGTGCAGTGGAAGGCCGAGCGAAGTACCCTCGTCGGCTGGCCGCGCTGGGCGTCGCTCGAATTCGCCTCCGGCGGCACACCAGTCCAGGTCGAAACAGATGAGGCCTGGACTGCGTTCTGGCGGCAACCCACAGCGGCGCGAACCCTCGTCGACCCGGTTTCTGATTTGCGAACATTGGCAGCCTTGGGGATCGCGGCTGACCCGTCGGAGATTCGAGCGGGTCTCGTACCGGTCGATGCAGCACTGGGCGATGACCAGAAGAGTGGCGTGAACCTTGCGACGACCCCGGTCCCCCCGCAAACGATCTTGCGTCACATCCGGGCCTTTGCCTCGGCACCCCGCCTGTCCACAACACTGGAGACACCGGACCCTGGCCGGTCGATCCCGTACGACCTTAAGAAGGGAGCCCAGTTCAACAAGTTCCTGAACAGCGCGGAGTGCCCCGACGGTTCAACGGTGGTGGCCTTTGGCTCGGGCCTGCGAACCATCGATCCGATCGTGATCAAGCAGAAGCGGATTCAGATCATCTTTGAGCAGTCCGCAGGCGAGGCCACGCCGCTCACCATTCAACCCGGCTTCTTGACCGAAGCGGGAGCCGCCCGCCCCGCCGCCTGGTTCGCCGTCGAGGATGGTCAACTCACACTCACTAACGGTTCGTTCCGCATGCCCACCAGTACGACTCGGGTTTATCCCGAGCGATTCTTGCAGCTTTCCGGAGGGTTGGCAGCCCTCGTGGGATGCCGCGTCGAAGCGTCCGATGGAACAAAGCCAGTCATCGTGGCTCTCCCCTCGGCCGGACATGCTCCCCCACAACTGCTGATTGAGCACTCTTTAATCACGGGGGTCAAGCACCTGGTACGTGTGGAGGCCGAAGATTCGCTCGTCGAACTCCGTCAATCAGTGCTGGCCGCACCGGGTGGAGTGGCCCTGACTCTGGGAAAAGGCGCGACCCGTTCATCGGTCAAGCTCCAATCATCCACGCTGTATAGCGGGAAGTCGATCTTTCTCGTCGAGCCACCGGGCTCCGATCCAGTCCAGATTCTGTCGCAACGAACGGTCTACCATGGGGCAGCAGTGATGAGCCTGGAGACGGATGGGGCCTCGGTCGCGTGGTGGGGAGCCGAGAATGCCTATTCGCAATCGCTCAAGACGTACTTGATCCCGCGCGGGGCCACTCCTTCGGCCCAGGATTTTGCCGTCGACTGGGTCGCCGGCTGGGGACCAGGGCATGAGATTAATGCGATCTCCGGCCCCAGCGCCACTGTGCTTCCCACCCCGCCCGCCGCGATCACTGAGATCACCGGCCCCAGCTTCACACTCAACACGGACTGCCAAGCCGCCAAGCTGGAACTAGGGGCTCCCACGGGCACCATCGGTCCCGGCTTGGCGAGTGCCGCGACCTCCAAGCCAACTCCGACAACCCCCGCCAAGCCCAACGGCCCCGGAGCTGGAACCCCCAAGCCCGGTCCCAAGAAGCCCAGCGGGCCGAATTTCTAAACAACGGTCTCGTCGAAAATTCCAACAACTCCCCTTGACTGGTCCTTCCATATCAAAGGAGCTGGGGGGGTGGAGTCCAGGCTTTAGCCTGTCCGGAGCAGCCTAAAGGCTGGACTCCAACCCCGGTTCTGCTCATCGCCCCCAGAACCCCCGCCTTGCGGTTCAGACCGCGATCGCCCGAATGCGGCATTCAGACCGCCCAGAGAATCGTGGGGGCCTTAGAGACGGCAGAAGTCTGACGACTTCTGCTACTTCCCAAACACGGCTTCCGTGGCGGCTGCGAACTTCGCGGGGAGGGGGAGGGTCGCACACGACTCTTCATCGCCGAGGCGGAACTGCCAGCGTCCACTGAGGGCGATCTTGTCGTTGCCGAAGTGAATGCCGGGGTTCTTGAAGGCCAACCCGCCG
>JAYSVZ010000638.1:0-11695 GCA_043718305.1 Planctomycetota bacterium
GCACCGCATGTCGTCGAGCCTGCACGGGGGTGTAGCGGTCGAGATAGCGCATCAGGAGCGGTCGCGGACCAATCAAACTCATCTCGCCGCAGATCACATTCCAGAGTTCCGGCAACTCGTCAAGGCTCGAAGAACGTAGAAACTTTCCAAACTGAGTTAGTCGTTGTTCATCCGGGAGCAGTTCACCGCTCGCATCACGACCATCGGTCATCGAGCGGAACTTGTACATCCAAAAGGGGACGCCGTTCTTGCCGGGGCGTTCCTGACTAAATAGAACTGGGCTGCCGAGCTTGATACGGACGAGAAGCGCCAGGCCGAGCAGCACCGGGGCCAGCACGATCGCCAGCGGGATGGCGATGACGAGGTCAAAGAGTCGCTTGCCGAGGGTGCGGTACATGGGAGGAAAGGATGAAGGGTGAAGGCGTTGGAGTCCAGGCTTTAGCCTGTCCGGAACAGCCTAAAGGCTGGACTCCAACAATGATTAGGCCGCGTTTCGAACTCTCTCCTTGATTCGCATCGGAAGCGGGAGTTCCTTGGCCTGGAGTTCGCTTCGATACAACTCAGCCAGAGCCTCCCAGATGACTTCGCGGCGGAACTCCGTCTGCACTCGCTGGCGGGCTTGCAGGCCGTGGCGGGCGAGCAGCACGCCATCCCTCATGTACTGCCGTACCGCTGCCGTCAGTCCGCTGACATCGCCGACCGCGACGAGCGTGCCCGTCTGGCCGTTGACGATGGCATCCACCGTCCCGGTCGCGGCGAACCCCGCTGTCGGACGACCGGCAGCTGCGGCTTCGAGTGGGACGTTGGGAAGTCCTTCGCGATGCGAGGGAAAGACCAGCAGATCGAAGGCGGTGTAGTAGGGAGCCGTGTCGTTGACGAAGCCGGTGATGTGAACGCGCGGGTGCGACCAAATCTCATCCCGCAAGCGTGTACTAAGCGGGTCGCCAGCTTCGAATCCGCCGACGAGCAGCAAGTGCAAGTCGGGCCTCTCCGCAGCCAGCGTTTGGTACGTGGCGAGTAGCTCAGCGACCCCTTTGTCCTTCGTCAGTCGACCGACAAACCCAATGACGGGGGCCTCATCGGGAATCCCCATCGAGTGGCGGATCAAGCGGGCCTCGGCGTATCGCTCATCGGTCGCAGCGAAGCGGTCGGCATCGACCCCGTTCGATGATCCGCTGCCGAGGACGATCGCTTTCGATGCGGGCCCTAAGCGGTGCTGCACAAAGGCGTCGCGCAAACTTGGGCTGACACACACGACCTTGTCCGCACAGGCGGCGGCGATGCGTTCGGTCGTGGTGAGCAGCACCCGTTTGGCACCGGTGGCCGTCTCCATGCGGAGGCCGCGTAGTGTGTAAATCCGGACCGGCACCTTCGCCCAACGGGCCGCGATCATGCCGAGCAGACCGGCCTTGGGCGTTCCGGCGTTGACGATGTCGGGCTGGATTTCACGCAGCACTTTCGTCAGGTGCCGCAGGGACGCCCAGTCCTGCCACGGCGTCATCTCCCGCGACATCGGAACTGCCACGTAATCCACCCCCTCCCGGTTCGCTGCTTGTTCCAGATCGGCTCCGGGGGCTGCGATGAGGGTCACGTTGAAGCCTTGCTGCTTCAAATAGGCCAACTGCCCGGTCATGAGAACACGGGTGGTGAGGGGGTCGGTGGCGAGGCAAGCGATGTGAGGCATCAGTGAAGGAGGAAGGAGGACGGAGGAAGGTTGAGAGTGAGGGGGGAAGCTTCTGGTCGATTAACCATGAACCATTAACTCTCTTACGCGGCCCGCTGATGGCGGTGAGTGTGTCGTTGACCACTCTCGATGATTTCGCGCCAGATCGCCTCGTACTGGCGGGCGATGGTGTGGATGTCGAACTGTTGCTCCATCCGCTGGCGGGCGCGATGGGACAGGAGTGAGCGTTCGGGGGGAGAGGCGGAGAGAATCTGGACACAGGCGTTCGCCATCGCGGCTGCGTCATGCGGGGGCACGACCCAACCGGCATCATCGACGAGCCACGCCGAGTCGCCCACATCGGTGACCACACACGGGACTCCGCAGCAGAGGGCCTCGCCAATGGAGTTGCTGAACGCCTCGCTCACGGAGGCAGAGACTTCCACATCGAGGGCCGCGTGAATCGACTCGACATCGAGCCGCTCTCCCAGGCAGTGGAACCGCTCGGCGTGACCGCTGTCGCGAATCCACGGGGCGAGGGTCGTGTTCTCGGGAGTGATGTTGGTCCCGCAGAGGACGAAGTGCGATTGAGGGATTCGCGTGGCGACTTGCGACATCGCCTGAATGAAGAGCGACTGCCCCTTGAGTTCCGAGAACCTCGCTACGAGTCCAATCAGCAAGGTCTCCGGCGGCAAGCCGAGGGCCTGTCGCAACTCCGTCCGAGCCGCTTGCGAAGGCCGGTACCGATCAAGGTCGAAGCCGTTCGGGACGACCTGCATCCGCGAATCGTCGTAGCCGTACGCGGCATGCACCTTACGACCGCTGACGGCGTTCACCAGAATCCGGGCGGGCGATCGCGAGGAGAGCCACGCACAGGCTTTTGCGGTGTAGAGCGTCGAGCGGCTATCGTGCTGGGGGTCGAGAGTCGCGTGCCGCAAGTTCCACACCACCGGCGGCGAACCGACCCACCGGCTGACCAGCGATGACATCAGATCGGCGTGATAGAGCCAGCTTTGAATCAGGTCGGGTTGGAACCTCTTAAGTTCCTTGGCGAGGTTCCACAAAGCGCGCGGGTCGGGGACACCGGGCCGCATCCCGAGTGAAACAACGGGGATACCGAGTTGGCGAATCTTCTCGCCGATCGGGCCATCTTGAATCAGGCCGATCACACACGAATCGATCCCGGCCCGTGGCTCCAGTGCAGCCAGCACCTTATGCAGCATGACGGGGGTGCCGCCTGCTCCGAGACCGGTGATGACGTGGGCGATGCGCATGGCGGGAGGGATGAAGGATGAAGAGGGAGGGGGGAGGCAAGTGGCGGGTATCAATGTTCCCGGGACGGCCTTTCCAGGCCGTCCTTGAGAGGTTCTTACCGCGAGACGGCCTGGAAAGGCCGTCTTACGGGGGGGGCTGACTCTCAACTCTCAACGTTCCTCCCTTACGCTGCTCGTCGTTGCGGCACGGTTTACACCGCACTGTGGGTCTCGCGGTGCCAGGCTTGGAACATCAGGATCGGCCAGAGTTGGGTCATGCGGTTCGCGCGGCCCGACTTGTGCTCTTCCCAGACTTGCCGCACGTGGGCACAGTGGAAGTAGCCTTGCTCGGCCAGCAACCTCGGCTCCAGCAGGCTCTCGGCCCAGTCGAGCAGCGGACCACGAACCCACTGGTCAATCGGGACGCCGAAGCCTTGCTTGGGACGGTCGGTGAGTGCGGTCGGAACGTACTTGGCCAGGAGTTTGCGGAGCACCACCTTCCCGTGCCCCTTCTGCATCAGATGCGATTGCGGCAATCGCGATGCGAACTCGGCGAGGCGGTGGTCCAGAAACGGAGCGCGGGCTTCCAGGCTCACCGCCATCGTGGTGCGGTCGACCTTCACGAGGAGGTCATCGGGCAGGTACGTCAACGTGTCGAGCGACATCATGCGCCGCAAGTGGCTGTGCCCTGCCAACGGTTGCGAGAGTTCTTCAAACGCCGAGGTCGCGATCGACGGAGAATCGACCGCCAGCAGCGGGTCGCGCCAGGCGGAGACCATCAGACGGTACGCCTCTTCGAACGACTTGGTCCCGAGTAGCTCCGCTGCCCAGTAGACTCGGCGCAGCAAGCTGCGACTGCTGGCCGATTGCACGCCGGGAAGTTGCCCAAGAACCCACGCGACCCCGCGTCGCAGCGGGCGGGGGATGGTTTCGAGCTGAGCGAATTGCAGCCCGCGAACATACCGCGAGTAGCCGCCGAACATTTCATCGCCCGCATCGCCGGAGAGACTGACGGTCACATGCTGCCGAGCCATCTGGGCGACAAGGTAAGTCGGGATCTGCGACGAATCGGCGAATGGCTCATCGAACATCGTCGGAAGCAGTGGGACCACATCGAGAGCATCCTGGGGCGTGACGTAAAGTTCGGTATGCTCGGTGCCGAGATGCTGGGCAACGGCCTTGGCGAAGGGGGCTTCGTCGAACGCCTTCTCGTGGAACCCGACACTGAACGAGCGCACGCGCTGGGCCTTGCGTGACTGCATCAGAGCGACAATCAGCGACGAATCAATGCCTCCCGAGAGGAACGCTCCGAGCGGAACATCGGAGACCATCTGCTCCTCAATCGTCCGCTGGAGGATCGACTCCAACTGCGTGACAGCCTCATCAAGGGAGCCGCCAAAAGGGTTTAACCGACCGGCCTCGAGCGTGTCGAGAAACGACCAGAACAACTGCGGTGCGGGGAGTTGGTGCTGCTGAAGTTGCGATTGCGTGAGCGTCAGGATCGTCCCGGGCGGGAGCTTGTGAATGTGTTGGTAGATCGAGTACGGACCCGGCATGTAGTTATGCCGCAGGTAGAGGGCCAGTGACTGGCGATTGATCTGCGGATCGAATTGCGGGTGCTGGCGCAGCCCTTTGAGTTCCGATCCGAACAGGAACGTTCCGCCGCCGAATCCGTAATAGAGCGGCTTCTCCCCGAACCGGTCACGGCACAGTGACAAGGTCTTCTCGCGGCGGTCCCAGAGGGCGATCGCGAACATCCCGACGCACTTCTGGATCGTCGCTTCGAGCCCCCAGTGGTCGATCCCGGCCAGGAGCACCTCGGTATCGGAATGGCCACGAAAGGCGAGCGGTCCCGTCTCGGCGATGAGCGCTGCGCGGACCTCTTCGGAGTTATAGATCTCGCCATTGAAAGCGATCACGTACCGCTGGCTGTTCGCTTCCATCGGCTGATGCCCGGCAGCGCTCAGATCGCGGATCGCCAGGCGGCGAAACCCAAGGGCCAATTGAGCGGATGGGTCGACGAAGATCCCCTCGGCATCGGGCCCCCGATGCACAATCGCGGCGGACATCTTGCGGACTGTCCGTTGCATGGTCTCGACCGAGAGTGGTCGAGGATCAAGATGGACAAAGCCGACAAAGCCGCACATTCGGGGGAATCCCTTGGGGAGTTGTCAGTTGTCAGTCTTCAGTCTTCAGTTGGTTTCGGACATAGGCCCTCACCCCCAGCCTCTCCCGTGGGAGAGGGGAGCAAGAAGGGCTTATGCAGCGGCCCGCTTCTGACTGAGAACTGACGACTGAACACTGACAACTTCTGCGTCACGGACGACTTCCTCCAGCATCCGTTCGTACTCGGCGACGATCGACTGCCAGTGGAATTGCTCGATGAGCTGTTCACGAACTTCTGGACCGGGGCGCGAGAACCACTCCTCGCGCCAGGGGGAAAGCGACGTTACCCACCGGTTGGTCAGACCAAGTTGGTCGAGTACCTCTCGCGTCCCACCGATCTGCTCTAGGGCCACCACGGGACAGCCGCAGGCGACTGCTTCGAGCAAGACATTCGGAAGCGATTCGGATCGGGATGAGAGTACGAACAGGTCTGCATGAGCCATCCAGCGCGGGACATCCGACTGGAAGCCGGGCAGGTGGACGCTCTCGGCGACGCCGAGTTGTCTGGCCTGTTGCTCGAGGGCGGCTCGCTCCGTGCCTTCACCAATGATCCAGAGTTGAGCATTGGGATGAGTTTGCTTCAGAGCGGGGAGGGCTGCGATCGCGCGGTCGAAGCCTTTCTCAGGTCCGAGGCGACCGACGCACAAGAGATGCGGTCCACCAGGGCTAAACGGGCTGTCCGTATGCGAACGCAGCTCCGGAGTCAGCAATTCCCCCTCGACGGGATTCGCGATTCGCGTGAGCCTCTGGCGGGGGACACCGAACACCGCATGAATCTCTTCCAAGGCAAACGAGGACTGCCCGATCACGCGCTCGGCCTGGCGATAACTGGCGGCCAGCAGCGGCTTCATTATTCGTCCGCCATGCCATGTCGCTAATGAGGTCTCCAGCACGCCCGTCTCGCGAATCACAAGTTTCGTCGAGCCAGGAAAAGCGGGTCGCAGCATCCCGGCCAAGACGTTTAGATGCGAGGCCGCCGTCATAACGACATCGGGGCGCAGTTGCCGCACGAGTCGCAACAACGGGAGCGCAGCCTGCGACACGCGGCGGCAATTGAGATCGTGCTGGACGACATCAACCGGCAATTCTTGGCCGAGGGGGCCATCGTCTTGTACGACGACAAGATGCACCTCGAAACGGTCTCTGGAAAGTCGCCGGGCGAGCGTCGTGACGACGCGCTCGGCCCCGCCTCCGCGATAGCTCGGAATGGCCAACAACACCCGCAGCCGCTCGCGCGGACGGGCCGTATTGCCACTCGATCGGAGCCAGCCGAACATGGGATCCTTCCCGGTTTCACGACGGACTCAGCCCGCCTGGGCCACTTGAACCGGCTGAGGATAGGTGATTCTCGAAGTTCCTAGAACAGCATTTTTCATACCGACCAGTTGTCGGGGAACCTTACCGGGAACTTCCTTCACGGCATTTCAAATGCTTGCGTCAACTCCTTACGCTACCACTGTATCGCTGCCCCGCCTTCTCCGATCGATCCTCAGAGGTTTTCCATGGCTGCCATCTCTTCCCAAGATCTTCTCGCGCAGCAGCGCTGGCGGTACGCCACCAAGCAATTCGATCCCGCTCGCAAGATTCCCGCCGAGAGCTGGGCAGCCCTCGAGCAGTCGTTGATCTTCACTCCATCCTCCTATGGCATCCAACCCTGGAAGTTCTTGATCCTGCACCAGGACCAGTCAATCCGCGAGCGTCTCGTCGGCCACTCCTGGGGCCAGCGGCAGGTGGCAGACTGCTCACATTATGTCGTCTTTACGGTCCGCACCGAGATGACCGAAGCCGATCTCGACAGTTACATCGAGTTGATCGCCACGGTCCGTGGTGTTCCGGCCACGGCGATGGATGGGCTGCGGAAGATGATCACCGGCGGAGTTCTCAAGGGGATGAAGCCCGCCGAACAACGCGAATGGGCCATTCGGCAGGCCTACATTGCTCTCGGGAACATCATGACCTCGGCCGCTCTACTGGGGATCGATACCTGCCCCATGGAGGGGATCGACCCCGCGAAGTACGACGAAGTGCTCGGCCTTCAGGGAAGTGGATACGCGACATGCGTCGGCTGTGCCGCCGGATATCGTTCGGTGAGTGACAAGTCCGCCGACCTGGCCAAGGTCCGCTACCCGGCCTCGGCGATGATCGAACACCGCTAGTCCGCCTAGTCCTTCCCGATGCGTGATCCGAGCAGCGTGAGAAACGCCTCATCGAGTGTCAGCGACAGCCGCAGGCCATCGTCTTCTGGAGCGAGGATCATATGGATCGCGTCGCGGTCGGGGTCTTTGATGGCGCTGCGAGCCGCTTCGGTGAACTCTTTCGTCTTCGTGTCTTCCGAAGCTCCGAGGACACCCAGCCAGTCGGCCAAGTGGAGATGGAACTGGGCGAACGCCTTGGTCTCCGCCCGGGCTGTGGCTGGTTCTCCGGCCAGACTTTCAAAGTCCGTTACGGCATCGGCATCACCGACCAAGAACCAGAGGGCGGACGGATCGGTCCCCAGATAGAGGCTCGGCTTTCCGCCATAGATCAACTCTTCGCCGGGACGCGATCCCTTGCCTTCGACGCGGGCGAAAGAGACGCCACGGGCCATGCCAGCATCGAGAGTCACATTCTCGACCTGGTCAGATTCGCGGGTGATTGGCAGCAGCGTTTGCAGGGCCTTCCCCACCGCCTGCCCATCCGCGACATGCAGTCCGCCCACGAGGGTCATTCCGGTCTGGGCCTCGCCCGTGAACTGAAGCAGCAACTCGACGCGGCCCGCTTCGAGCGTCTTCGTGGCGACATCGAATACCGAATTGAGAGAGGTCTTGATTGGCTCGGGGACTTGCGAAAGTCCCACGTCGCTACTCCGTGCGACAGCGATGTTCTCCACGATCGCTTGCCGGACATCGGACTCCAGATTGATCGCCAAGTGGAACGACGCGGGCAAATCGAGGCTCGCATGGGCCAGCTTGGAGGGCTGCTCGGCCATGCGGGCGAGGGCCTGGGCCACCTTTCCGGAGGGCTTCGTCTCGAACTTCACATCAAGGGCGGCGGTCCGATGCTCCTTCGAAATATTGAGACCGAACACAATCGATCGGGCTTCGTCCAGGGTGGTGACGACAACCTTCCGACCGATCTCCAGCGCCTTGTACTGGGCCTGGCTCTTCGCATCGGTCTGCTTCTTTAGTTCCTTCAATTGGCGATCGGGAGCGTTCAAGGCCCCGATGATGGCCAGATCCCACAACAGCTTGGGCACCCCTTCGCGGCGAAGTTGAAGCACGACATCGTATTGTCCGGCAAGCTTCGACGTGAATTCGGTAGGAACTTGGGGCGTGGCCTCCAACAGTTCGGCCTTCTCCGCGATGAAGGCGTGCCCCGCTTCGACCCGCACCGAAAAGTTCTTCTCAGGAGTCTTGAACTCGTACCGGTTCGCGGTGCCCGCATCATCCAGCGATAGAACATTGCTCAAGTGAGCTGTCTGCTTCAAGTCGTCGATCGATGTGATCGGAAGAAAAGCGATGACTTCGGGTGGCTTCTTACCGCCCAAGTCGAACGGAACGAACACGTAAAACCCAACTGGCTGGGTGCGGTCGATCCCCTTGAGCTCGTTGAGATTGCTGATGATCCCGGCGACCCCCTGGATCAGCTCCGGTCGGCCTCCGGTCGTGAGAATGTAGTTCACATCCTCTAGCAGGCCGTTCAGGCTCGACACGTACCCGACCGCCGCCGGTTGGCGGGCGGGCGTGGCAGCCCGGGCCGGACTGGTCATCCCCAGGACGCCGCAGATCACAAGTATCAAAAGCAGACGGGCCATCGGTCGATTCCTGAACGTCAGAGGCTGGGCCGAATGTCTGTTCGGACCAAGGGGATACCCCAACCATTCTGAGGAGGTTGCAGCAAAGAGTAAACCAGGCCGAAAACGAACTGCCCCCGCCACGATGAAGGTGGGGGTGGGAGTCCAGGCTTTAGCCTGTCCGGAACAGCCTAAAGGCTGGACTCCCACCCCCAGCTTACGCGTCGAAGGGGCACGATTCCGCCACTGCGGAAGTCCCACATCACCAGAGTCCGAGTCGCAATTCGCACTCGTCCCAGGAACGCTCCTTCCTTCCGCCCTGAAAGGGCACCGACATACCAGCCTAGGGCCACGCCGACCACGCCCTGAGAATTGATTCCGCCTTGATCGGCAGGCCCTGAAAGGGCGGCACAAGGCAATGCCCAGCCCTGTTTCGCCCTTTCAGGGCTGAGGGCGTTACAACAACTCCGAGACCTGGGGCGGCGCTCCCGCTGGTCGCTCTGCCCCAGGCTGGTTTGTGGCTGCCCCGTTGGGGCGGAGGAGGGCGGCTGGGCGAAGATCGCCTCGGGTGATGCGTTAATTCCGCTGTGGCGAACGACTAACTCTCCTTCGGCGTCCACTCCTTCGAATACTCCCGCTTCCAGAGGGCCATCGCAGCTTCATCGTTCAGCACGCGACCATTCTGTGGATCGCAGTTCAGCGAATGCCCCGTGCGGTGGGCGATGTTCCCCAGGTGGCAGATCAGCGTACTCTTGTACCCCTCTTCGATTTCACTGTTCAGGGCGAGCGGGGTGTTGTTGCGAATCGCCGCGAGGAAGTTCGCCGCGTGCAGCGTGTCGGTGTAGTTCTTGGTGACCTTTTCAGTCTCTTTGTCATTGATGTCGTAGAGCGTATAGCTCCCGCTCTCCTCGATCCTGAGCGTTCCGTTCTCTCCATAGAACTCCACAAACGGGGCACCGTGCTTGTTGCAACTGCGGCCTTCCCAGATCAGTTGCTGGCCCCCTTCGAATTCCGCACAGACGGTGTGTGTGTCGGCGGTTTCCTGGTCATCCTTGTAGCGGTAGCGGCCGCCCGAGGAGGTGACTCGCGTCGGGTAGCCCGCATTCAGCCCCCAGCGACCAATGTCGATCGAGTGAATCCCGTTGTTGCCGAGTTCCCCGTTGCCCCAGTGCCAGAACCAGTGCCAGTTGTAGTGCAGGTAGTTGCTCCGGAAATCCTTGTGCGGGGCGGGGCCTTGCCACATGGCGTAGTCGAACCCCTCGGGGACGGGGGCGGGGACGCCGGTCCCGATCGTCGGGCGGACAGCTGTGTACCAACACTTGCTCAAGTAAACTCGTCCGATGATCCCTTCGTGGAGACGCCGCATCGCCTCGATAAAGCCTGGCCCGCTGCGGCGCTGGTTTCCCATCTGGACCGCGCGGTTGTACTTGCGGGACATCGCCACAAGGAGTTCTCCCTCCCACGGATTGTGGCAACACGGCTTCTCGACGTAGCAATGCTTGTTCGCCTGGCAGGCCATGATCGCCGCTGGGGCGTGCCAGTGATTGGGAGCGGAGCAGATCAGCGCGTCGACCTCGGGATCATCAAGAATCTTGCGGAAGTCCCCGACCGCCTGCGGTGTTTGCTTCGGCTCGCACTCGAGTTTCTCAACAGCCGCGCGCGCCGCTTCCACCCGTTTCGGATCGAGGTCACACACGTACTTGATCCGCACCCCCGGCAGCACGCCAAAGGTCTGGGCCAGCGACATTCCGCGGCCCATCCCCATAATCCCGATCGTCACAGTGCGGAGCGGGGCTTCATCAGCAGCCAGAACCAGCGGGCCGACACTGGTCAAGGCACTGGCAGCAGCGGTCGAGGCGAGAAACGAACGGCGAGTGAGCGGCATGGATCGGTCTCTCGGTTGAAAGGGGTGCCCCGATCGTACGAAAGCCCGCTCGATATGTCATCAGCGCGAACCGCTTCGCCATAAAAAAAAGCCCAGAGGTCTACCCCCTGGGCTTTGAAACATCCCGGCTCATTACGCCTTGGCGGGTGACGATTGTGGGAGCAACGCAGCGGCAGCCTTCTTCGAGGCTTCCTGTTCCCGGTTCATGATCCACACCAGCGCGGGGCTGGCGATGTAGATCGAACTGTACGTTCCGACCAGAATCCCGATCGTCAGGCAGTACGAGAAGCCTCGCAGCCCTTCTCCCCCAAAGAAGTAGAGGATGATCGAGGTGATGATCGTCGTCACCGAGGTCAGCAACGTTCGCGAAAGAGTCTGGTTCAAGCTGATGTTGACCATCTCCCAGGTGATCTTCGGATTCTTCCCGCGGACTTCGCGGATGCGGTCAAACACGACGATCGTATCGTTCAGCGAGTAACCAATGATCGTCAAGAACGCGGCGATCATCGTCAAGTTGAGCTTGAAGTCGACCAGATGCAGGGCCTGCCCCACCGAGTTCCGGCTGAGGTAAGCCCCCACGGCGACGGCTCCCAGCGTGAACGCAATGTCATGGATCAGTGCGATCGACGCCGCGATTCCGAACGTCATCCCCGCAAACCGGAACCACAGATAAGCCGTGATCGCGACCATCGCAATGACAATCGCCAGCACCGCCCGGATTTGCGTATCCCCGGCGACCGAGGCCGAGAAGTTGGTCAGTTCTTCGAGAAGTGGCTGGCCATCGAGCATGCCGAGCAGCTTCTTCGAGACCAACTCCGCGTCGGCGGGCTCGACCCCCTTCGAGAGGCGGACCAGAAGAGCGGTGCTCTTCGCTCCCGCATCGGCCGCCGCATCGGCGGGCTGCACATCGACTAGATCATCCGTGTCGTTGTACTTGACGCCCGCCCCGATGTCTT
>JAYSVZ010000639.1:0-11624 GCA_043718305.1 Planctomycetota bacterium
ACGATCGCCATCGCGACTTCGTCCGTCCCCTTGATCGCGGCATCGCGCGGCGAGAGCCCCTGGTCCCGGTAACAAAAGATGCTCTCCAGCACGACGATCGAGTTATCGACGAGCATCCCGATCCCGAGGGCCAGCCCGCCGAATGACACCATGTTCAGGGTGTACCCCTGAAAATAAATCAGCGTAAAGGTGCAGAGGACCGACAGCGGCATCGTGATCCCGATAATCAACGTACTGCGAAGGCTCCCCAGAAACACCAGCAGCACCGCCATCGTCAGGAGCATCCCTTCCGAGGCTGAGGTGCGGATGTTACGGATCGCTTGGCGGATGAACTCGGCAGAGTCCATGCGGACTTCGAGTTTGAGCTGAGTCGCCTCTTTGTTGATATCAACGATCGCGGCCCGGACGCTGTCGCTGACATCGACGACGTTGGCTCCGGACTGTTTGAAGACATACACCATCATCCCCGGTTTGCCGTTGACGCGGGTCAATTGCGTGATTCGCTCGTGGCTATCGTCGACGCGGGCAATGTCGCGGACGCGGACAGCAGCATCCCCCGATTGGCGAATCACGAGGTCGCGGATTTCATCCAGGTTCTTAAACTCGCTCTCACTGCGCAGCCGGCGGTGGGTGTTGCCCTCCTCGAAGTCTCCGGCAGGGCGATTGATATTGCCTCGCGAGAGGGCCGCCACGACCTCGTTGAGGCCGAGTTCCATCGACTCGACCTTGGCCCGGTCGACATCAACGTGGATCTCTCGCCGCACATCGCCGCGCAGTCCAACACGAGCGGCACCCGGCAATCGTTCGAAGCGGGGAATCACCGATTTCTCGACCAGCCGGGTCAGATCAACCGGTGGGAGCTCGCTCGTGATCCCGACGTAGATGATCGGCGAATCGTTGGCATCGAATCGCCGAATCACCGGCGGGTCGACATCCTCGGGAAGATCGCGCTGCACGCGGTCGATCGCCTGCCGCATATCGGCCACAGCGGAATCCAGATCGGTGCCCCACGCAAATTCGAGCCGGATGTTGCTGCTGCCTTCCAGGCTGCGACTCGTGACGCGTTCGAACCCCGGCACCGAGGTAAGCGACTGCTCCAGCGGGCGGGTGATGAGGGTCTCGATCTCCTCGGGGCCCGCCCCGGGATAGAGCGTCGTCACCGTCGCTGTGGGGAACTCGACGCTGGGGAGAAGGTCAACACTCAACAGCGAGACCGACACCCCTCCCAGGATGACCACCACCAGGCAGGCCATCAGAGTCGCAATCGGTCGATCCACGGCGAGACGAGTCAAACGCATATGAACATGCTCCGGGGTGGTGAACGATGATGATACAAAGCTTCACCGACGCGAAGCGAGCGGCTAAACACCGTCTCGATTCCGACTGGCGATTAGTTCCGCCACGATACTGATCGCAATCTCGGGAACGGTTTGCGACCCGATCTCGATGCCGAGGGGTGCGTGGACTTTCTCCAGGAGGGCCTCCTCGATCCCCTCCCGCCGCAGATCATCGAAGATCATCTTGATCTTTCGGCGGCTGCCGATCATCCCGAGGTATCGCGCGGGGCGGCGGATGAGATGGAACAGGGCCTCTTCGTCGTTGTGATGTCCCCGAGTGACGACGATGCAGAAGGTGTCCTCGTCGATCGCCAGGGCGGGTAGTACCTCGTCGATGCGCCCATGGATGCGGCGGATGGCTGTCGGAAAACGTTCGGCGGTGACGTACTCTTCGCGGTCGTCGACGACCGTCACATCAAAGTGAACATCCGCAGCGAGTTCCCCCACCTTCTGACCCACATGCCCCCCTCCGACAATCAACAGTTTCCCCCGAGCCAGATGTGGCAGGAACGCAATATTCTCGATGACATAGGGCCGCGGCCGCTGACTGATCGGCTTCAAGGCGACGAGCACTGCTTCCGGTGGGAGAGTGACCGGACCGAGACTCGCGAGACACTCTCCCTCGCGACTAAAAATCCACCTTGCCAGGGCTGGTGTCCCATCGGGGAGTGACTCCATGACGACCACTTCGGTACAACCGCGGCCCCTCTCGATGAGATCGGCCAGTGTCCGGAAATAATCAATGTCTTCTCCCCCCCGCAGCGGGTCGACCACCATCCGCATCCGACCGCCACAAATCAGCCCATCGTCCCAGCCATAATTGCTATCGAGCTGAAACGTCATCAGCTCGCTGGCCCCCCCAGCCAGCAGTACCAGTGCCCGCCGTTTGACCTCGGCCTCGACGCACCCGCCCCCGAGCGTGCCCCGTTGCGACCCGTCGGCAAAGACCAGCATCGAGGCCCCCGCCTTCTGCGGAGTCGACCCCCGCGTCTCCACCAGCGAAGTCATCGCCACCGGTTGGCCCGCCGCATGGGCTGCCAGAAGATCGTGAAGCAACTGTCGCATGACAACGGGACTCAGGTAGGAACTGACGGAAGCCACCGATTCTGGCTAACACCGGGCCGGATGTCACGAGAGTGATTCATTTCGGAAGGGGAGGTTGATATTGTCTGTTCGTCCTTTGGTCCTTAGAGAGCAAGGACGATCGTGGTTTCGGACATCGTCTTGACATCCACCCTCACCCCCAGCCCCTCTCCCGGGGGGAGAGGGGAGCCAGCATGTGTTCAGACTGACGGAAGAACTACTCCAAGGACTCACCCCCCACCTGAAGTTCCTCCGATGGCTGACATTCTGAATCGGATCATGGATCACAAGCGGACCGAGATCGCCGCTGCGCGGGGGCGCGTCTCGATTGCCGAGTTGGAACTACTCGCCAAGCAGGCTCCGCCGCCGCGTGATTTTGCAGCCGCCTTGCGAGCCAAGCACCCGATGGGATTGATCGCTGAGGTCAAGCGGGCCTCGCCATCCGCGGGTCTGATCCGGGCCGACTTTGATCCGGTGGCGATTGCCAAGACCTATGCCGAAAACGGGGCCGCGTGTATCAGTGTTCTGACCGACGAGAAGTTCTTTCAGGGGCATCTCGACTACCTCCGGCAGATTCGCGCGGCTGTCGATCTGCCGCTGCTCCGCAAGGACTTCATCCTGGATGAGTACCAGATCATCGAGGCCCGGGCTGCGGGGGCTGACTGCGTGCTGCTGATCGCCGAGTGCCTCGATCAGGCACAACTGGTGGATCTCTATGCAGTGGCCTCATCACTGGGGATGCAGGCTCTGGTGGAACTCCATGATGCCTGCCGTCTTGACCGGGTGCTGCGACTGAACCCCATTCTAATGGGGGTCAACAACCGCGATTTGAGAGTCATGAAGACGAATCTCGACCACTGCATTGAGCTGCGGAAACTGGTCGGGAGCGAGGTACTCTTCGTGGGGGAAAGCGGGATTCACACTCGTGAGCATGTGGAACGCCTGATGTCGGGCGGGGTGCATGCCATGCTGGTGGGAGAGACACTCATGAAGAGCCCCGACATTGGAGCGAAGGTCCGGGAACTGCTCGCGGGGTAATCTTCAGGCGTTCCGGAATCACAAACGTGAAGCGGCGCTACTGCCCCTTTAACTCGCTGATGTACGCCATATACTCGCGGTCAATGGTTTCGGAAGGGACATTGAGGATCGCATCGAGCGGTTTGGCTTTCGATCGCACCCGCACATCAGGACTATAGATCTGGGACAGGTACGTGATCAGCCCTTCGCGGTAGATCCCATTGTCGTGATGCATGAAGAAGTGGGTCAGTCCGGTGGCTTGTGCGTAGCGGTTTTGAAGTGTGGAGAGGTCATTGGCTTGTTGAAAACGCACCTGCCCCATTGCGGCAAAGCGAACCAGCGGATCGTAAGTCTTGTCGACGACAGCCAGATTGTGGGCCGAGACAACACGCGGGTGGTTCCGATCACCCACGGTTATCTTGCCATCCTCGGCTCGGTGAAACGACTCAAGGTAGCAGGCGATCCCCTCGATCACCCAGAAGTCCCGATCGATGCCGACAGCCACGGAACGACGGCTGCTTTCGCCGAGGAGCTGGTGGGTGACTTCGTGGTACAGGGTTTCAAGGGCGGCTTTTTCGGTCGTCTCGGGATTGTGAAAGAAGTACGCGACGCGGTCGGTCGGGATGTAGATCCCGTTGATCTGATCCGCGCTGGGACACTGCTTTTTGAGTCGAGTGACGAACTCGTCGCGGGTTCGAAAGTGGTGGATCTCGTAGAGATCGCTGGCCACTCTGTCGCGGTTCCCCTCGAGAAGTTTTTCGATCTGCTGCGGCGTCGAGAAGAAGGCGGCGAACTCGCGCTTGAAGAAGGCGTGGAACGCCTCGACCGCGTCCGCGAGCTGGCAACCACGTTCCAGGCTATGGTTGGTGCGGATCTGGAAATGTTCTGTCTGGATAATCCAGGCGTTCTTGAACTGGACGCGGGCCAGAGCCTCCTTCTCCGCCGTGATCCATTGGCCTCCATAGAGTCGCAGCCCGGCTTCGTACTGCGGGATGTCCTTCTCCGCGATCCACCCGAAGCGAGGATGCCAGACCTTCCCTTTCCGCTTCATCTCGGCTGCGAAGGGCGTTGTCCAATGATTCTTGTCGCGCACGTAGCCCAGTGCCGTGCGGGCTTGCGGGTGGTCCGGATTCTGGAAGGCGACCTCTCGAATCAATCGAAACGCCAGACTCGCCTGCTTCTCTTGAATCGCCAACCGAGATAAGCGGAACAGCTCATTCGTATACTCGGATCTCAGCTTCCGGAGCTTGCCTCGCCATGCGCGTTCCGGTTCAGGCAGGCCCGGCGGGTCATCGGGCTGAACCTGCTTCGGGAGATCGTCGACATTGACTGTCTGTTCCAAGAACGGGACGGCGTGCAGACGGAGCTGGGCAGCGACGACGGGCAGGTCCTGGTCGCATGTGACCGCGACCTCTTCCAGCCCGGCAGCAAACTTACGATGAGCTTCGGCATGAGCCTGATACAGGGTTTCAGCTCGACTTGGTGCGGCAGAAAGCCGTTCAGAAAAAACAAGCACCCAGCAGGCCACGAGAGCGAGCCCGATGAATAGCGGCGATCGGGATGTCAGTTGGTCCATGCTTGGGAATTCCGCCGTGATCCACACCTCGGGCCAGTCAGCGGCTGCCCGATACGTCATGGTCTGGTAGCCATCGTAAAGCATTCGATTCGAGCGCGGAAAGATGAGTTCCGATTCTCTTTCAAACGGGGTCTGGGGATTAGTTAGTTAGAGTGTTTTTAGAATTAGTCTTCAGTTGATTCCCTGAGCCTTCAGCGGTCAGCCAGTGCCCTCCGGCTCCCCTCTCCCATTGGGTGAGGGAGGGGGGCGAGACGACTCCCGAATACTTCTGGTAGAGGGCCGATTGCTCTGACTGAAAACCAATTCTAAAAGTGCTCCAGTGCCCCACCGCAGGTGTTCCACATCACCATGGCGGAAGTCGCCCAGGCTCCCCTCTTCCGGCCCAACGGGCCTTCCGTTCATCCGACGAACCTTACGGGGAAAGACTATGCAACCACCTATTCGAGAACATGTTACGTCGTGCGGTCGAAGCGGAATCGAGTCGCTTGGATTTCCATATTTTACATAGAGTTCAATCGATTACCATAGATTTACGGACAGTTTTCGGACGGTTCATTGATGAAACGCAAAGTCCGCTTGTCTCAAGACACCGTCGCGCTGCGTTGGTAGGGCCAAAGTTCGGCAAGCCGAAATATTCGCCCACCGTGGCGAGCAGACTCGAATTCTTGTTGTTGTTCCGAAGGCGTTAAGTGATACATACCCTTTCTTCTTTAACGATTGTATCGAACGTTAATCCTTCACTCCTTTTCGTTTTTATGGGTAACTGCAAGGAAATGTGGATGAGGTGATCCATTGGACGATCAATGAATCACTGGGACAGGGAGTCTCAGACTCCAAGTCCCACTGTCAAGGAAGACTGTGATGCGGGCCATACTATTCTGTGTTGCATTGGGGTTGTTCTCGGGGTGCCAACATACCCATTTGAGGTACAACACTGTTCGTCAGGCGGGAACGCTGTCCGAGATTTTCGAGCAACAGGTGCTGGACAACCTGGCCATGTTTGTCCATGACCCGCATGCGCTGCCGTTTTTTGCGTATCCGGAAGAAGGCTCGGCTTCCATTGAAGACGCCGGTACGATTGGATTCGAACCTCTCATTGACTTCTGGCAGGTTATGACTGCTGAAGCATCCCGCACGGGACTGGAGCAGTGGGGATTGACTCCGGTGTGTGAGCCAGACAAACTGGCTTTAATGCAGGCTGCATATCAACAAGCGGTTTATGGGCAGAAGCTTGACCCCTGCAACGAGGCTTCGCGCGACGAAAAATGTGCGATCGAATGCGGATGGCTGTGCCACGGCTGCAAACGAGATGTCCCCCGTAACTCATGTCTGCTTGTGGGGGAACATTGCGGAACCTATGTCTGGGTGAATCCTGAATACAAGCACCACCTGACTCGACTTGTTTTGCGGGTTCTCGACTATGCGATCAACGATGGGACGCGGCAAAAGGTCGTTACGATCAATGTTGATCGCGATGGTCAGCCCGCCAAAGCAGGTGATGCTGTTGGGAAGGTCGAAGCTGTGATTGATATTGATGAGCCAATTGACACGGTGATCACGGACAGCGTCAGCACCATGGAGGCGACTCCAGCGACGAATATGGATGGGATGCCACCGTCCGCCAATCGATCGGAGTCATCGTCAAGGTACTCAACCAAGCAACGAACCGATCGACCGATTTACGGGGATGGAAGCAGCATCCGAACCCAGCGACAGCAGCGAGCGCTGCAGCCGTAGTTAGTGCTTATTCGTCTCTCACGTCCGTGTCGACTTCGACACGGACGTGAGAGTTCGCAGGAGCGGGGAAGTTCCCGGTGATCAGTCCCTCCGCTGTAACATTACGAGCCTCGATCCGTTCGGGGGGAAGCAGATGGACGCCGGTCTTTGGGAGGTTGCCGCGAAACCGCCAGCGCTGAATTGGTGGGACCAGAGTGATGGGAACGCCGCCCGTCGATCGCAAATCGACATCGATTCCGTTGGTGTCTGCCCCAGTAATATCAGCAGTGGCGTCTGAGCCTCCTCGATATTCCCAGTCGGCATCCTGGGTGCCAAAGGTTCCGACCTTCATGTCGCGGACGCGAATCTCGATCACATGATCGATCAAGGGGAGTGGAGGGGGCACAGTGATGTGTCCCCGCACTTCGATATCGAATGAGGTTCCCAAGTCGCGTACCTGAGCGCGTTCAATCGAAATCCGTGGGAAGTCAATCGGCAAGGCTGGCTCGGCCAGCGGAGCCAGCAACCCCGGTCCACCGAATTCGATCAGGTGGGCGAACATTTGCCCGCCTGCATAGTAACCTTCTACCGCCGTGGGTGCAGGCGGCGTAGCGGGTGCAGGCAGATTCGGTGTCGTGGGAGTCAGGGTGATACTGGCGAGAGTAATCTCGAAGCCGGAGTCGTTCAAATAGATCGGAACGAGTCGATTTGCGGGGTTTGTTGAGATCCTCGCGTCGGTCAGTGGGACGACATCGACGGTATTCACCTGAATCGTCGTCCCGTTGTTCCCCGTGACGGCTCCGATTAGTACCGTTTCCGCAGGCTCCACGAAGACGTGGTTGGCCAGAAACACGTTGACGCCATTCAGTGTATCGGTGCTGTAGAATCCTTCGGCAATGATGGTGCCGCCCTTGAAACCCTCCTGCGGACTGCGTCCCGGCAACGGCGTCAATGAAATCAACTCATCCACTGTTAGACGCTGCGAGGGAGAGCGGATCGACTTTTGACGAAGAGGTGCCGGGGGCACAGCTGCTGGTACGACTATGACTGGACCGGGTGAGTATAGGATCGTGACTCGCGTTGCCGCCCCGGCGCCCAGTGCCGTGATGACGGCCCCTCCAGCACCATCCGAGACGATATCGTTAATGGGGCCTTCGACCTTTGCTTCGACAAGAGCCATGATTCATCTCCAGCGGTATGAGGTGTTCACCGAACTGCACCCGATGCAGGTATAGCCTGCATGTGACTGACGACCATCTTGCTCGCTCGTCCACTGAGTTGTAAACCGTATGCCATGAGTTTTTTATGAAATGACCTCTGCAGGTCATTGCTCACGGTTCTGATATCAGTAACATCCAAACCCACATGAAGAGGGGTTGGAAGATCACTCGTCATATTGGCAGGAAGATCGCTCTGGAGCCATGAGATGCAACGACGAGACGCCATCAAGGGAGCCGCTCTGGGAATGCTGGCGGGGGCCGCAGCCGCTCAAACACCGACTGGGCCATTCAGTCTGCCCACCGCGACATTCAAGAAGGCGGGCCAACACGAGTTTCCACGAGATGCCTTTCGCGTGGAACTGGAGATCCCCCTGGTCCCACGTCCCACCGCGATCGGGACATGGGAAGAGTTGATGGCTGCTTGGGGCAAGAATTCGGCGTTTGGCCCCGGTGATACAACTCCCATTGGAAGGTGCTTCCACGGGATTGCTCGCGAATGGTTTGAAACACCACCGCATTGGGCCGCCTATGGATGCCAGGCGACGGTGGACAAAGAGCGGCTCACAGATCCCGCGAAGCAGTTGAAGCGTGAATTGGACGATGGCTGGGCGGCGTGGAAAGACAAGGAGGCCCACTTCGGCGAGATTCCGCGTCACGATGCTGATGATCTTCCCCCGGCAGAAAAGATGCTTTGTAATTGGGGCGGAGGTCCGATGGGGCTGCCCATCAAGTGTTATAAGATTCCGATGATGGAGACGTACCGGGAGTTGCCCGACCTCAAGTTCCCGACTCGCCTCTACAGCTATGCGGGGATGATCCCCGGACCGACGATGAAGATGCGGCTGGGGCAGCCCGTCGTTGTGCGGTTTGAGAACCACCTGGAAACGGAAACTTCGATTCACCTCCACGGTGGGCATAGTCCTTCCCACTCGGATGGATTTCCGAGCTTCTATGTCTTGCAAGGCAAGGCTCGCGACTACTTCTATCCGAACATTTTGCCCCTGTATCTGAAGGGCAACAAGCTGGAGCCCGATGTCGGGGAGAGCCAGTCGACCATGTGGTACCACGACCACGCGATGGATGCGACGGCGTACAACGCGTCGAAGGGGCTCTCGGGGTTTGCGCCTTGTTTTGGAGAGGAAGAACTGAAGCTCATTCGAGATGGCGTGCTGCCCGGATTGGGTAAGGACTCGTGTGTCGATCATGAAATGAGGGGCTTCGCGAAATTCAAAGATCCGGACGGAAAGGAAATCAATCCAGAGCATCCTGACCATCCCGGCTTCTACAAACACGAACCGGGGATCGAACCGTACTTCAACCCATATGACATACCGCTGGTGCTGCAGGATCGCGTGTTTGATGAAGAGACCGGTCAGATTGCCTATGACAATACTGGGCACAATGGCTATATCGGCGAGACGATGGTCATCAATGGAGTTCCATGGCCCAAGTGTGAGGTTCAAAGGCGCAAGTACCGGTTCCGGATTCTCGATGGTTCGAACGCCCGTGTTTACCGCCTCCGGCTCATGTCGGCAGAAAAGTTCCTCGCGGCGAATCGGGATGGGATCGATGCGATTCCGCTGGACATGAAGATCCCCGTGGCAGATCCCACGTCTCCCTTGTCGCAGCCACAGGCGATCCCGCCCGTGATCGACGAAAACGCAGAGTCGACTGTCCAGGCTCGCCCCAGCCGATACGACGCCGCGTCCGAAAACTACCTGCGGATTGGCAAGGACAGTTGGCTCTGGAAGCGTGCGAAGCAGATGAAGTCGCTGGTCTTGATGATGGCCAATCGAGCTGACATCGTGGTTGACTTTGGAGCATTGACTGCCGATCTGGAACCCGGTGAAACTCGAGAGTTCTATCTGGTCAATACGATGCCGCAGTTCGATGGTCGCGGACCGAAGGCGAAACTGGAAGATGGGGGTGACCCGCGTGTGCTACCCGTCCCGTTTGATGTGGTGGGATTGAAGGAGATAAATGGGGTTCTGGACCAGCGACTCGTTGAGGTGAATCGTCCAATCCCACTCGTCAAGTTTATCGTCAGCGGCCCCCAGGTCGAAAATGACGCCACGGTCAAAGATGGAGATCTTCTGATCCAGACGCATCGTCCGATCACGGATGAAGAAGTGAAGCACGGTGCCGTTCGGGAATTCATCTTCGAACGCGGCAAGGGAGCCTGGCAAATCAATGGTCGGTTCTATGACCCGACGATCACGAATGCAGGCCCCGTTCTAAATGGACCTGAGAAACCTCCGGTATTGGAGCGGGCCGAAGAGTGGGTGCTCCGCAATGGAGGCGGCGGATGGTGGCACCCGATTCATATCCACCTCGAAAGTCACCAGTTAATCAGCTACGAGAAGGACTTCGGAGCCGATGCGATCATCGACCGCCAGGACCCACCGGCGCCGGTGGTACTCGGCAGCCCCAGAGGTCCATTGCAGCCTCCATTCAAGGATATCTTCAAGGCCCTCCCCGTGTCCGAACAACTGGGGCTGCACGACACGCAGGCACTCGGCCCCAACACCGTGGCTCGAATTCGAATGCGGCATCGCACATGGAACGGACCGTTTGTGTTTCACTGTCACAATCTGGAACACGAAGACATGCGCATGATGTTCAACTTCGAGCCGGTTCCTGAGAAAACCGATCCGGATGACTTGCTGCCGAATATCGTTCCGACCGCCAGAACGCATGGTGACGACGTGACGTATCAGGGGCTGTTCGAGAAGGACGAGAATGGGCAACTCGTGCAGCAGGTGCGGTACATTGGCGAGTTGCCGTGGGAATACCCCCCGATTCCGCAGACGCCGACGCAAGACGCGGGTGACGACTTGATTCCTCGGCGGCCCCGGTCGACACCCAAAGCCCCCTGACGATGAATGTGATTCATGGCGTGACTTCGTTGTCATCGCATCTCGCTTCGAAAGGTCTCTCGCATGTCCACCCTGCTGCTTCGATTGGCTTCATCGCTGTTCGGGCAAACCCCCGAACCGCCTCGGTTGAAGATTTGCGATCGCTATGCCGACTCACGATTGGAAAACCAGTTTGGCGAGGCGATCCGCTTTCGCGAACAATTCCTGAGTGATGGTCGGGCACTCGTCATCAATACGATGTACACGACATGCCGGGGAACCTGCCCAGGGACGAGTGCGACGATTGAATCGTTGCGGGAGACTCTGAGTCCCGTCTTCGGAGAGCGGTTGTCGTTCGTGTCGTTGTCGATCGATCCCGTCGTCGACACGCGAGCGAAGCTGATGCAGTACGCCAAGCTGTACGGAGCGGATCGTGATCGACCGGGCCTGTGCGAATGGCAGTTCCTGACGGGGACGCGGGCCGAGGTCGATGCCCTGCGACGATCGCTCGGCTTTTACGACCTGAATCCGCGTGTGGATCAGGATGTGACGCAGCACGCCTCGACACTGATGTTCGGAAACTCGACGACCGATCGTTGGTCGACGATGCCTGCGGAACTCCCCGAAGGCCAACTAGTCACCTCGATTCGTCGAGTGGCTGGATTCACCTTCGAACAGAAGTATGGCATTCGTTCCTGATTCCATTTCGACGTGCCCGTTTAAGACTCTTGGGACAGTTGTCATGATCCGAAACTTCAATGGCTTGCGATTGGTTCTGCTCTTGATGTTGAGCGGAATGTGGATCGGCTTCCATGTCCTG
>JAYSVZ010000640.1:0-11618 GCA_043718305.1 Planctomycetota bacterium
TGATCGGCACGGACCTGGACCATGTAGGCATCTTTCGATTCGGGATCGAGCAGCTTCTCGACAGCTGGGACAGAGAGGGAGGCATCAACCACGTGGACCACCGGATGTGAGTAGTGCGGAGCGATCTTGACGGCAGTGTGCTTGGACGAAGTAGTGGCCCCGCCGATCAGCAGCGGGATCGTGAACCCGCGCCGCTGCATCTCACGGGCGACGGTTTGCATCTCCTCCAGAGACGGCGTGATGAGGCCCGAGAGGCCGATGATGTCGACCTTCTCGGCGACGGCGGTCTCCAGAATCTTGTCGCACGAGACCATCACGCCCAGGTCGATGACCTCGAAGCTGTTGCAGCGGAGGACGACGCCGACGATGTTCTTGCCGATGTCGTGGACATCGCCCTTGACGGTGGCGATGAGGATGCGACCGCGGGAGGAGGGGAGTTGGCCGAGGGTCGAGGGCCTAGTGCCTAGGGCCAGAGAGTCATTGTTCACTCGTCCTTGGTCATTCGTGTCTGCCTTGGCACTTGGCCCTTGCCCCTTGTCACTTCCCTCTATCCCTAGGCCCTCAGCCCTAGGCTCTAGGCTTCTGGCCGCCTCCTTCTCCGCCTCCATGAACGGCTCAAGGTACGCCACCGCCTTCTTCATCACGCGGGCCGACTTGACCACTTGCGGCAGGAACATTTTCCCCTGCCCGAAGAGGTCGCCGACGACGCTCATCCCGGCCATCAATGGGCCTTGGATCACGTTCAGCGGGCGACCGTACTTGAGGCGGGCTTCTTCAGTGTCGGCTTCGATGAAGTCGGCGATCCCCTTCAGCATGGCGTGCTTGAGCCTCTCCTCGACCGTGTCCTTTCGCCACGCCTGGACTTCCTCAGCTGTCTGGGTCTTGCCGCTGGCGCGCGACTTGATGACCTCGGCGAAAGAGATGAGCTTCTCAGTGGCATCGGGGTGCCGGTTGAGGAGTACGTCTTCAATGTAGACCAGCAACTCCTTGTCGATTTCATCGTAGACTTCGAGCTGGGTCGAATTGACGATCCCCATGTCGAGGCCGGCCTGGATTGCGTGGTACAGGAAGGCGGCGTTCATCGCCTCGCGGACGACTTCGTTGCCCCGGAATGAGAACGAGACGTTGCTCACCCCGCCCGAGGTCAGCGCCCCCGGGCACTCGACCTTGATGCGGCGGACCGCCTCGAAGAACTCGACGGCGTAGTTCGAGTGCTCCTCCATCCCGGTGCCGACGGTCAGGATGTTGGCGTCGAAGATGATGTCTGACGGTGCGAAGCCGACCTTCTGCGTCAGCAGGTCAAACGCCCGCTTGCAGATCGAGACCTTGTGGTCCGCCGTGACCGCTTGCCCAGTTTCGTCGAACGCCATGCAGACGACGCCCGCTCCCAAGCTGCGAACGATGCGGGCCTGCTCTAGGAACTTCTCCTCGCCCTCTTTGAGTGAGATCGAGTTGACGACCCCCTTCCCGGCCAGGCACTTCAGCCCGGCGTGGATCACGCTGAACTTCGAGCTGTCGACCATGACCGGGACTTTGTTCACATCCGGATCGTCGGAGAGCAATTGGAGAAAATGAACCATCTCCTGCTCGCTGTCGAGCAGCCCTTCGTCCATGTTCACGTCGATCATGTTGGCCCCGCCCTCGATCTGCTCGCGAGCGATCTTGAGGGCCTCGTCGTAGTTCTTCTCCTTGATGAGCCGTGCAAACTTGCGCGAGCCGGTGACGTTGGTGCGTTCGCCGATCATGAGGAACGGCCTGGGGGCCTCGTTGAGAGTGGAGGGTTGAGCGTTGAGGGTCGGAGCAGCCGCTCTCAACTCAAACACATCCGTCCCACTGAACACTGCTCCCCGGCTTGGCTCTCGCCTCTCCTCTCTCGTCTCTCCTCCCCCCCTCGGCCTCAGCCCCTTCACTGCCTCTGCCGCATTGTGAATGTACGTCGGGTTCGTCCCACAACAGCCGCCGACGATGTTGAGCCAGCCGTTCTGGGCCCACTCGGCCACGGTCTTCGTGAACTCGACCGGGTTCGAGTCGAACCCGCCCATCCCGTCCGGCATCCCCGCGTTCGGGTAGCAACAGATGTTGGTGCCCGCTGGCACGCGCTTGGCGAGAATCTCGACGTACTCCCGCATCTGCTTCGGACCGATGCCGCAGTTCATCCCGATACTGAACGCCGGGAAGTGTTCGACAGCTGCGAGAAACGCCTCCAGCGTCTGCCCAGTCAGCGTGCGGCCCCCCATGAAGATGGTGGCCGAGATCATCACGGGGACGGAGTGCTGCATCTCGTCGAAGACCTGCTGAATCGCCGACAGACACGACTTCATGTTCAGCGTGTCAAAGCTCGTCTCGGGCAGCAGCATGTCGACGCCGCCTTCGATCAACCCGCGAACCTGCTCCGCGTAGCTGGCCTGCATGGCGTCGAACGTGACCGGGCGATACCCCGGCTTGTCGGCATTGAACGAGAGTTGGACCTTCGTCGGCCCGATGCTCCCCGCGACAAAGCGCGGCTTGTCGGGATTCGCCCGCGTGTATTTGTCGACCTCGCTCCGAGCAATCTCCGCAGCTGCGATGTTGATCTCGCGGGTCAGGTGGCCGAGTTCGAACTCGGCCAGTGAGATCGGATTGGCGTTGAAGCTATCGGTCTCGACGATGTCGGCACCTGCGTCGAGGTAGTCGCGATGAACGCTGGCGATCAGCTCCGGCTGAGTCAGACACAGAATGTCGGTCGCATTCTTGAGATCAATCGGGTGCGAGGTAAACCGCGTCCCACGATAGTCCGCCTCCTGCAAGTTCTTCGAGAACAGCAACGCCCCCATCGACCCATCCAGGACCAGGATGCGGCGGGCGAGAAGGTCGTTCAGGAGTTCAAAGGTGGGATTCGACACGGGCAAAGGCTCACGATCTCAGTCAACAAAACACGACTCCCCCAATCAGGCGAGCCGGGCGGCGTCAGCCCCCCGGAGGTCTGGGAACCGCAGGTCAAACTGCCAGTTCGAAAGCCACTCCGAGGAGACGCGCGTTCAGGATATAGTATCGTAGTTTTTCCGAGTGACGAAATGCAGCGTGAATCGTTAGGAAAACGAGAATCCGGTGTCTTGCAGACAACTTTCAACCTTGTGGCATCGACTTGCCCAAGGTACATTACAAATACTAGCCGAAGAAGAAATGGCACGGATGCCGCCTCATCCATGGAGGACATCCCATGTCCGCGTCTCGCTCCCGTCGTCGTTCCGCTCAGTCAACTCAGCCAGCTGTGGTGAAGCTGGAGAGTCGCCTACTTCTGGCAGCGCCTGCTCGGCCCGAACTGAAGACGATTGCCGCTCGGTGAGAATCTTGGATTGTCCCGCAGTGGGATAAAGTTCCGGGAGCGACCGACTACCGACTGTTTCGCTCTGAGAATAGTGGAAGCCCTGTCGAAATATATCGTGGTCCAGATACATTTCGATTGGACTCTGGAGCACATCTGAAGCAGGGGAAGACTTACACCTACCACGTTGTTGCATCTAACACTGACGGCGACTCACAAGCATCATTCTCAAAATCTCACTCTCTGACTGCGATTGGAACCGGAGCATCCCAACTGTCCATCCGAGAGTCAGTAGACTTCGATGGTCAACCTTTCAATCTATCCATCAAATCTTACTCTACTGAGGCGAAGCCGTTTGGAAAGCACGGCATTGATCCAAACCGAAACACTTGGGTGCTCGTTCACGGATGGAGAAGCGATCCAAGTAAATGGGCCGATGCAATGGCACGAACGCTATCCAGGTTGTACCCTGATGACACACTGATCACGGTAGACTGGTCGCAGGCAGCCGATACTCCAATTGGTCCGGCAGGCAGTTTACTTGCACAGTCACGAATACCCGTTGTCGGTGAGTGGGTTGGAAATACCTTAAAGCAGAATGGAATGTCCACATCGAGAATGAAATACATTGGTCACTGCTATGGTACTTACGTAAGTCATGAGGCGATTCGAGTGACAGGAGAAACTGCGAGGCTTATGCTGGCATTCAATCCAGGGGCCGATGCCAAATTCTTTCCGTGGGACGAAGATGAAGGCTGGTCCAGGATGAGTTCCGTTAGTTTTCGCCAGAGGGCAGCTTACTCTTGGAGTTTTGTAGATGCCGATGAGTTTACCGTAAGCAATTGGGGAGACAATTGGGGGACTGCTGAGACAGCTAGGCATACATTCTTATTGGAAGGGCCTGGGTATCACAGTGCATACGTTATGTATCAAAGGCTACTCGACGACATGTTATTAAACCGCCCTATGAATCCTGCTACAGTATATTTTCAAATTCCTCGACTCGTAAGTCCGATCAAGGACATTCCTTGGGAGGATGGCAGATTCAACGAGAATGGTGATTTAGTGACAGAGGGCGGCTTTGAAGGCTGGATCAGAATTGAGAACAGTCCGGATAGTGGAGTTCCCGAGAATGTCGCCGAACTCCGTTTTGCTGCAAAGGACGCTTCCGACAGGAATAGTTTCAAGAAGGTCTTGGCTGAATCAGAGCCTCGCGTCACAAACGTCACCAATGTGAATGCGCCGTCAGGGGCGGCACCGCTAAGGAGAGCGTTTTCTCCAAGTGGGTCAGCGAGTCTGCTTACGATTTCGGACAGCGTGTTGAATTTCTCTTCCGTGAGTAGAGATGTCGAAGTGGTGTATTTCGCATCAAACACGACTCTGGCGACTTCTCCCAGATTCGAGATTGGACGGCGAAGGATTGCCGGGATGCGATCTAGGTCCGAGTCTCTCGGCGAAATGTCGTTTGATCTGTATGACATCCCCGCTGAGGCAATCTCTGGTGGTCGCTTCTATGTGGGTGCGATTGCAAACCCGACTGCAACATCTGAGTTTGACGAGATATTTTGGGCGCGCGTGGGTGTTCCCGCCGGTTTCGGAACACCAGATTTGGTTGGCCAAGATTTTCAGTTGAAGCCCTATCAGGGCACATACGGGTGGGGAAGTTCACTCGATGCCTCTTTCCGCGTATCCAACATCGGGACGGGTTACGCGAACCCTTTTTCGACGGGAGTCTATCTTTCGCCTGATGCGATATTTGACGGCAGCGACATTCTTCTCGGAAGCATTACCTTTGACGGACTCCAAGGAAATAGCACGACGGGCGGCGGGTTTCGTTTCAGTCTGCCCGCGACTGCTCCCGCTGGATTCAGTGACGGAACGGTGTATGTCGGCCTGTGGGCCGACCGAACTAATATCGTCACGGGCGAACTGTCGGAGAGCAACAACCGGAGCCGGGGCCTGGGGAATGATTACTCACGGATCAATGTTTCGGGCGGATTGAGCGCCACTGGGGAGCCAACGATTGGAGACTTCACGATCAATGGGGTAAAGGATCTGACGCTGATTCGAGGTGTGTACGTCGATCTGTTAGCGACGAACGTTGTCGACAATCTGCTCGTTAACGAGGTGGTGTACCGACTCGATAGCAACCTGAACGGGATTCTCGATTCCAGCGACCTGTACGTCGACCACGGTTCGAAGAGTGGCACCGTCTTCACCTCTCGCTCGTCGACGCAGTCTTGGCCGATCGGCACTTACGATGTCTTCGCAGTGGCGAAAGACAATGAAGACAAGCTGAGCGCTCCTGCCAAGGTGCGTGTCACAGTACAGGGGAACGGATTGGCGGTTCCAGACGCCTACGAATTGAATGAGACGCTGCAGACCGCCCACTATCTGGGTGGTGCCGGAGTTTACAGCATTCAAAACCTCTCGATCACCGATGGCGACACGGACTGGTTCTCGATCGATATTGCGAGCGGAAACGTCAATCTCGACGTGACAGCGTTGTTCTTCCAGGAAACCACCGGCAGTGGTAATTTGTTTCTGGAAGTCTACCGACAAGTGGGGGGCGACACTCCTCAAGCTGTTGGCTTTTCCGACTCCAGTCGATCTGGGAACACCCAAGAACGCGTCGTATGGTCGGGAGCTGGAATGGGGAGATACTATTTCCACATCACACACCAAAACCAGTTTGAAGGGGTAGCGGAGACCAATCCCAACTTCACATTGAATATCAGCGTGTCCCCAGTGGCGGGTGGACCTGTCGCGGGTGCGTTGAAGTCCAGCGCGTCGACGATTCGCGCCGGGACTGCGCTCGATCTTTGGTTTGACAGCATGAGCGGTTTGACCACGGGAAACGATGGTGCTGTGTTCTATCTCGACGTGAATGGAAATGGCATTATCGAGACAGACATTGATACTGAACTGGGCGTCGACTGGGGACCGAACCCCAGCTTGAATGGCAAATTTGGGATCAGGGTTGCCACTGCGAGCTGGCTGCCAGGTGTCCATTTGATTCATGCATTCAGCTTCAACTTTAACGGAAGTAGCATTCCACGATCGATTTCCGTAGACGTTGTCCCCAACTTCGCACCCGAGATTCTGTCGCTGACTGGTCCGACAACTGGAACGATCGGTCAGACGCTGACGTATGCTGCTGACGTGAGAGATCAGGACGGAACGGTGAGCAACGTACGATTTTTGCGTGACCTCAACGGGAATGGTGTCATCGACGGCGGTGATTCGCTCATCGGAAATGGGACCAATGTCGGAAATGTTTGGAGCATTGCAGCCAATTCGACAGACGGGGGACATGATTCTCATACGATCCTGGTTGATGCCACTGACAACGAGGGAGCCAAATCCGCAATCGTGTCGTTGGTGACGGCTCTCACCCCGGAGGTTCAGGTACCTCCGACTGTCGAAAGTCTCGAATCACCGCTTTCCGTCTATCGAGGGAATCTGCTGAGGCTGACTAGTCGGATTACCGATCCGAATGGAGGCATCGTTCCTCCTCAGTTCTATCAGGATCTGGACTTTAACGGAGTTCATGACGCCAGCGATCCCCTACTTGGGACGGCTGTGTTGGTTGCCGGGATCTGGACGATTGATATTCCCACGACATCTCTCTCATTGGGAGATTTGCAGATCATCGAGCTTGCGATGGATTCAATTGGGCTGACTTCCATTGCATTGGCAAGAACTTCGGTCCGTTTGCCTGTGGATATCACACTGAATCGTCTGATCGATTCGATTCCGGAACGAACATCGACCGCCACGCGTACGAAGGTCGCCGATATTCTGCTCATTGATGATGGCGTGGGAACCAACAGTGTCGCCCTCGCTGGAGCGGACGCCCCATACTTTGAAACCGATGGGATCTCCTTGTATCTGATGGCCGGAGTCGATCTCGATTTCGAGACGAAGAGTTCGTACCAAGTGACAGTCCAAGTCAACGATCCTGCCGATGGCTTGAATCCCGACTCGTCAGTGAGTTATTTTCTGGAAATCACCGATGTTGTCGAGGCTCCTTACTTTGTTGGTCCGACTGAATTTTCCTTAGAAGAGTTTTCTCCACGCTGGACTCTCATTGGAAAATTGAATGCGGTGGACCCGAACGGAGACTCGTTGCGATACTCAATCGTCAGCGGCAATCCCGACAACACGTTGTTCCTGGGCGATGGGACAGCCCCTGCGGATGGCGGTCGGTTGTGGGTTTATCACCAGGATCTGACGGGGTTGCGGCATCGCGGGATGTTCAATCTCAAGGTCCGAGTGACCGACAACAGCCCGCAGGCACTGTTCACAGATATTGATGTCAAGGTTTACATCAATGCCGCCTCGGCCAGCACTCGTTTGAATCCTGCTGTTAACGGCTCCGTCCTTGACGGAGACGGCAACGGGTTTGGATTGGGGGACACGGTCAATACAACCGGCGCCGGGATGCTCATTCAGGGCGGTGCCAATGGCAGTCGCGGGGTTCTGGAGTTTGATCTCTCGCGTTTCACGACCAATCGGGTATTGAAGAACGCGTGGTTGTTCTTCAGTACGAGCGCCCTTGTCGGCGGGGCGACGGTCAGCGTGCCGATCGATATTTATGGCTACAGCGGGAACGGGACGCTCGAAGCGGGCGATGCTGCTCTCGGAACGAAGATCGGGGCGCGGCCGATCAGCAATGTGGACGGCTCGAATCAGCTCAAGATCCACTCAGCACCGCTCGACGCAGCCTTTGTCCGCGGCCTCATGGGCACGGGCAAGCTGGGGCTGGTGTTCCGCAACGATGGAACCAGCGATGGCGTGGTAATCAACACGTCCGAGGCTGGCGTTGGCGCAGTGCAGAAGCCCTACCTTGCCTTGCAGTTCTCGGATCTTAAGCCCGATCTCGTTGTAAGAGATGTCGCAGCAACTGGCACAGGGAATCAGCTGCTGACGCTGACTTCCAACGGCACGAGTTTCACAGTCAACACGGCGAACGTCTTCGGCACCAGCTCGTGGGAGCGGTTCGTCACTGGCGACTTCAACGCCGATGGCCGCAGCGACATTGCCGCTCGCGATACCGCCACCGGCGAGTGGTGGGTCTCGCTCGCCAATAGCAGTGGAGTGCCACAAGCTGCGACCTTGTGGGGCGTGGCCAGCCCCTCTACGGCATGGAGTGCTCCGCTGATCGCCGACTTTGACGGCGATGGAAAGGCCGACATCTCAGCACGCAACACCGCTGGCGAGTGGTGGGTTTGGCGTTCAACTGGCAGTGCCCTCGATCCAAAGCTGTGGGGCAGCTGGGACGCGGGGACTACTTGGCAGAACGTTGTGGCAGCCGACTTTAACCGAGATGGCCGAGCCGATATTGCGGGACGCAACAGCCTGGGCCAGTGGTTCGTCGCTCGCTCGACCGGGACCAGTCCTGCGGCCAACAGCTTCGTTTCCGGCCAGTGGGGTCTGTGGTCGCCCACAACCACTTGGAGCGACGTGCAGGTCGGCGACTTCAACGGCGATGGTCGCGTGGATATCGCAGGCCGCTCCACGATCGGCCAGTGGTGGGTCAACCGCTCCACCGGGATCTCCTTCTCAGCTGCGCTGTACTACGGCAACTGGTCGACAGGTACGACCTGGAGCGATGTCCGCATGGCCGACTTCAATGGAGACGGACGCGACGACATCATCGGTCGCTCCGCGATCGGCCAGTGGTGGGTCGCCGAAGTTGGGACCAGCGGGTTCGTGATGAAACACTTGGGCAACTGGACCGGGCCACAGTCGAAGTGGAGCGAAGTCACCGTCGGCGACTTTAACCGAGATGGAAGGGCCGACCTGGCCGCACGGAACAACCTGACGCATGAGGTGTGGACCAGCCTGTGGTCACCGACGGGGTTCGTGTCCGCCGCGTGGGCCATCCTGCCGGATGGCGCGACGAGGCGATGGAGGCTGCTGGCCTCAGTATAAAGGCAAGGGTTTCGAAAGATCGGCGTCCTCGTCGATCGTGCGGATTTCGCGCTGGTAAGTCTGGCTATTGCAGATCGTGCGGAAGAGGGCTTTCGTATCGAACCCGCCGGAGCGGAAGGTGTAGGCCAGCCGGTTGACGATCAGTTGATGAACGACCTCCTTGTCGGGGCCAAGGCTATCGACGGCGTAGAACCCATCGCCAAGCAACTCGTTCCAGATCCGATTCACGTAGGCCCGGGCGAACCAGTAATTGTCTGGGTTGTAGATCATGTAGGCTGCGACCACGACTCGTCGTTGACCCGGTGGCAGGTTCGGCGGGGGCTCTTCACCGAGGAGAAAGGCCGCCTGGATCTCGGTCTTTTTATCGGGATCATGGGCGTCGGTCATGTAATGCTTGCCCGGCGAGAAGAACGCCGCCATCTCGTGAAACTGCTCTCGCTTCCAATCATCGAACGGGTGGTCGTGGCACTCGGCACAGCCCACGCTAATCCCCATGAAGATCCGGGCCGACTGGGCAGCAATGATCTCCGGCTTGTTTTCACAGGCCAGCACAAAGTTGTTTTGACCGGTGTCTTGTTCCCAGCCGTTCTCCTTGTCCATTTTCCCATTTTGACGTTGCGGAGAGGCCGAAAGCATCTCGCCGACGACGCGGTCCCAACTAGTCCCCGCCTTGAACTCCGTGAAGAGCCACTCTTCAAAGGCATCGGGATTCACACGGTTCTTCTGGGCTGATGAGTCGTGAAACACGACGCTCTGCCAATAGCGGGCCCACTTGCGGGAGTAGGCGTCTGTGCCATGCAACTCGTCAATCACCTTCGCCCGCTTCTGGGGGGCTTTGTCATTCTCAAAGGCCTTGATCTTGTCCGGGGTTGGCGAAACGCCGGTCAGATCCAAACTCACCCGGCGAAGAAACGTCAGATCGTCAACGACCTTCGCAAAGGGCGTCTTCGTGACTCGCGGGATCTGGAGGGCGATCGCCGCATCGAGATCCTCAGCCGAAAACTTGTTGCTGCTGTTCTTCAGCGAGGGGAACGACCCGCGAATCCGTTCCAGGACCGCCAGCCGATCATCTGATGACTTGATGTCAGGAATCTTCGGTTGGGACTTCTTGGGCCGATTGCGACTCGGCGTGGGGGCTGCGGTGGCCAGAGCCAGTCCGAGACCCATGACCGAAAGCACGATGACTGAAGTCACCCATGGCTGACTCACAGCGCGCATGAACGCACTCCGAACGAAGCGAGAGAGGCCGAACTCACCCGGAAGTCGAGCCTCGCCCCTCGACTGGAAGGGATCATCGACGAACTGACCGACCTCCGGCAAGCCCGGCACAGCCGGGGTCAGAAAAGCCGGGGTCAGGCACTTCGGAAATTCGGAATTGGTCGGATTGAGTTTTAAGGGTCAACCCAGTTCTCACTCGGCCAATTCCGAAATTCCGAAGTGCCTGACTCCCGACCTGCATTAACGACCTGCTGGGACTGCTCTTGACCCTGGCAACCCGATGAGCGTGTAATCCGCCGCTGGAATGTCTGGACCGCTGCGGTTCATCGACAACTCCTCCTCCTGGAAACTCGCCCCGCTCCGTGTGGACCACCTTCGACCGCTATCTGTTCGGCCGCTACTGCTACACCTGCGTGGTGTTCTTTGCAGCGGTCCTCGGTCTGTTCGTGGTTGTGGATGGGTTCACGAATCTCGATGCGTTTCAGCAGAAGGGCGAGGGGACAGTCGAGTTGATGACCCGGATGGGAACGCACTATCTCTATCAAAGTAGCCATATCTTCGGGATGATCGGCCCGTCCGTGGCCGTGATTTCGGCCATGGTGGTTTTGGCCATGCTGCTCAAGCATCATGAGTTCTACGCTCTGCTGGCGATTGGCGTCCCGACCTATCGCGTGGCGTTGTCGCTGGTGGTGGGAGTGCTGGCGGTCAACGGGCTGTTGATCGCGAATCAGGAGTTATTGCTTCCGAAGATCGCTCACCACCTGCAAGGGACGCACGGCGACGCTGCCGATGACGCGCGGCATTTCGATCCGCAGTATGATGCGCGAACCTTGGTATTTGTCTCGGGAAAGGAACTGGTCCCCGCCGAGCGGCAGATTCTGGAGGCGAGCTTTATGCTCCCGATGCCGCAGATGGTCACCGATTTTCAAGAGCCGATCCGGGCGGAGTTTGCCGCCTTCTACCCCGCGCAAGGGAAGCGAGCTGCGGGCTGGCTCCTGAAGAACGCGGAGCCTGCATTCACGGAACTCAAACTCACCAAAGAGGGGCATCAGATCGTCTTGCCGCACAAGAATGGACGCGATCTGTTCCTGAAACTCGGTCTGACGTTTGACCAGTTACAAAATCGCAACACGGGTTATCGGTATCTCTCGACGCCCGA
>JAYSVZ010000065.1:0-2723 GCA_043718305.1 Planctomycetota bacterium
GCTGGGCGGACCACGCTCCGGCCTCGCGTGGGCCTGATCCTGGGGAGTGGATTGGGGGGCGTCGCAGCTGCGGTCCAGAATGCGGTTTCGATTTCCTACCGTGAGATCCCCGGGCTGCCGGTGTCGACGGCGATCGGGCATAAAGGGCAGCTCACGCTGGGGACTTTTTCCGGTCAGGCGGTCGCCGTGATGGAAGGCCGATTTCATCGGTACGAAGGATACTCCGCCGAGCAGGTGGCCCGCCCGATCGAGCTGTTGCGGAGCCTGGGTGTGGAGACGTTGATCGCCACCAACGCGGCGGGGGGGCTGCACCCGAATTATCGCGTGGGAGATATTGTGGTTGTTCGGGACCATGTGAACCTGATGAACAACGGGGCTCGCTGGCCGCGTGAGCCGAGTTTCACCCCGACCTATGACCCGGATCTGATGGAACTGGCGATGCAGGCCGCGCGTCTGGCTGGAGGACAGGGAACTTCCGGGGTCTATGTCGGCATGACTGGTCCGAACTACGAGACCCGCGCTGAATACCGCTGGCTGCGGCAAGTGGGCGACCTCGTCGGCATGTCGACGATCCCCGAGGCCATCGCCGCGCGGCAACTTGGGATGCGCGTGGCCGCCCTTTCGGTCGTTAGTAACGAATGCCGCCCCGATGCGTTAGAACCGACCGACGGAGCCCATGTCGTCGCCGCGGTCTCTCGGGCCGCCGATCAGATGCGGGAGATCTTAGAAACGGTCATCCGGTCTGGCAGATGACTCAGCCCGTTCGCCGGTGTTACCCGCCGAAGGCGAGCGCCGGTGTTGGTTCCATCGCGTTGGGATCGGCCATCTGGGGAAGCGTGATCGTAAATTGTGTTCCCACTCCGACGGTCGATTCACAAGCAATTCGGCCGTGCTGGGCTGTGACGAGTTGCTTGACGAGATCGAGACCGAGGCCGTTGCCGCGGTCTCCCTTGGTGCTGAAGAACGGCTCCCAGATCTTGTCCCGAATCTCAGGGACAATTCCGCAACCGTTGTCAGCCACGCTGAGTTGGACCTCGCCATTGCCGCAGGCGAGGTGGACCACGATCCGCCCATCGGGCCGGTCTTCAATGGCGTCGAACGCGTTTTTCACCAGATTCAGTAGCACCTGGTGCAGCTTCATCTTGTTTCCCAGGACCATCGGGTCGCAACGCAGATCCGCCAGGATCTTCGAACTGGGGATCGATTGATGGAACCGCAGAAACGACAACAGCTCGCGAACCACATCGGCCAAGCTGACCAAGTGCATTTCCATCTCGCGGGGTTGAACGCGAATCAATGACTTGATCTCCTCGACCAGCCGATCGAGCCGTTCGTGAGTCGACCGGGCCAGCACTGACAACTGCATTAACCGGGAGTCGTGGGCATACTCGTCCTCAATGACCTCAATCAGGGGAAGGAGATTGAGCATGTTCCCCATCTCATGGGCAATCCCCCCGGTCGCCTTGCCGAGCAGCGAGAATTGCTCGGCGACCAGCAACTTCTCCATCAAACTGGTGTTCTGGAGTGCGTAGTCGTGGGCATCCATCGCCCGACGGATGACCGTCAGCAGGTCGGCTCGCTGCCAGGGCTTGCGGACGAATTGGTAGACCTGTCCTTGGTTGATGGCGTCGATAATGGCGTCAGATTCGGTATATCCGGAAAGGATCACGCGTTGGATATGAGGATGCTTACGGCGAATGAGAGAGAACATCTCGACCCCGGTCATGTCGGGCATTCGCTGATCAGCGACGACGACGGGGATCGGGATTTCATCCAGCAGGGCGATGGCCTCCGCCGCGCTGCTCGCCAGATGAATACGAAAATCATCCTCGAAACTCGCCTCGAAGACGATGAGGTTCGATCGTTCGTCATCGACGTACAGGATGTCCCGCAATGTGGACATGATTTGCCCGGGGCGCTCGAGAATGGCAAAGAAAGTCTCAAGAAGAATGCGGCCTGCATTCCATTGAGTTGAGTGTGAAGTTCATGAGAGCGCATGCCTTGAGTCGGCAACCGCACGGACGATTCGTCAGTCGAGAGTGGGGACTCGGGATTATCTGCATAACTGTCAGCCGAGCGAAGGGTTTTACTCGATGGGCGTGTGGCTCGGGCAGGTCGGGGACTCCGTCTGGCTCCCGGGATCTCGAAAAATGCCACCGGAGCGGCGGTGTCAGAGTGTCGGCCAAAGCAGCGGGACGATCAGATCGCCACGACAGAAGATGGTGACCGTCGCCAGGCCGTGGATCCACTCAATCCCCAGCATGATCCAGATGATCAGCGGCACCGGGCGACCGGATTGCCGCCAGGTCCGCAGAGCCAGAGTCCACAGGCATATTTGCGCTGGGGTGACCAAGATCACGTACCGCAGAAGCTTCGAGTACCCGATCGCACCCAACCCGGCAATCACCGTCACAATGATCGCGATCCAGAGGCCCAGTGAACCGGCGACGAGTCGCCGCTGTCCAGCGGGGCGCTCGACAAAGAGCATCCCGGTTGCAGCGGGTAACGTCGTCGTCACGGTGAGCAAGAGGGGAAAATAAACCCACCAGCGACGGACAACTGTCACAAAATGAATGTATGAATTCTGAGCCACGAGTTCGTTGTGGGGGCGACCGGCCCAGGAGGGAAACGGACTTCCGACCACCTTCCACTGCCAGAAAAGCCACGGCAGACTCAGCAGCCCCCCCGTCACCGTCATCGCGATGACCGGCCCCCAGACGATC
>JAYSVZ010000641.1:0-3703 GCA_043718305.1 Planctomycetota bacterium
GAACCCCGCACACCCTCGCATTGCTGACCTGGATGCCTCGATCGCCCAGATCAAGGCCGCTAACGCTGACGTTCTTACCAAGGCAGCGAAAGAGCAAGCCCATACGATCGCGGAGATGAAAGAGATCGTGGCCACGGTGTTCCCTGCCACGCTGGCTGCTGAACGAGCCGAGCGAGACCAGCTTCTCAAAACCGACCCCACGAACCCTCGCATTCGCGAAATCGACATGGAGATCGCGACAGTCATCGTCATGGAGCGGAACTATGCGAAAGCGATCGCAGCCGCAGAATCCGGAGAGCTGCCGACTGCTTCAACTGCGATAGCTATCCCCGCCAGCGACCAGTCCCCCAAGGAACTCCAGCAACAACTCACCCAGTTGCGGAAGGAGTACGAAGCCGCCGAGGCTCAGGCCCATCAACTGGCCAAGCAGCTCCAGCAGTCGCCCGACGCGACGAAGCAAGCCGAGTTACGACAAACCGTCCAGCGGGCGTTCACCGCCCGCCAAAGCCTGCTGCGGACCGAGCTGCTGGAGATGCAGACCCGCCTGCTCCAGACCCAGCGGTCGATCGACCTGCGGGAACGGATCAGCGACCAGATCATCCAGCGCCGGGTCGAGGATCTGATCAACCCGCAGCTGGAGTGGGAGGGGACGCCCGCGCCGGGGCCTGTGGGACCGACCACGTCAACGGCAAAAGACGCCAGCCAGCCTCTGGCCGAAGCGATGACGCGTCTGGGACTTCGGTTGTCTGAAACGGTTCAGATGCCGAAAGAGGTGCCGTATCGCGGCGGTCTGCGAGTCGAGGAGGTTCGCCCCAACGGTCCGGCTGCGAAGACCGAGATCAAAGTCGGCGACATCTTGGTTGGGCTGGGCGTGTATGAGACTGTCAGTCTCATGAATATTGAATACATCGTGTCGCTCCCACGCACGGAACCGCTGAGGTTTTACATTCTGCGAAAAGGGGAGACCCTCTACGGGCATATCACGCCCGATGTCTCTCAGGTTTTATTTCAATCCGCGAAAGCCACGACCGTGCAGCCAGCCGCTGGGGACGCGGGCCGGGAGTGAAGTCGTGGGGGAATATTAGAGCAGCTTCGCGATTGGTCTTCAGACAGAGCACTCGCTTGTTGATGGACTAAATGTTGTCCACATCTGGGTGAACAGGGCAGCGTTTTCTTTTTTTCTTCAAAGATTCCAGATTTCTTCATCTGCTCGCTTGACGCATGGGGGGGGGATAAGATCACTGGTGGATTGTTCTTGGGAGGCTCAGCTGTGTCTCGCTTGTGTTTGTTGATGGTTCTGTGGTTCATCACCCCATCGGTGTGGGCGGCTGAAGATTTGCCACCCAAAGAGCAGATCATTCGGGCCCTCAAGGACCATGAAGCTTCTGTGCGACATTTGAAGATCGAGTACGAATTCGGTCCGTTTGAAGTCGGAAAGACCACCGAGTTCGTGCCTGCTGGGCGCGGCATCTGGGCGATCTCTGGCACCAAAGAACGCTCTTCCATGGAGTATAAGTTCGGGAAAGGAGTCACGCACCGATCCTATGATGGTTCGACAGAATTCCAAGCGTACAGCAATGATTGGAATTCGAAGACGCCCTCCTCTCTCGATGCTGTACCGCGTCGAAAGGGAGCCAGTGCCCAAGGGTTTTGGAGGGAGATCCTGGGATGGCGGATTCCGCAATCTGATCTTCGAACAACCGACGTACTGCGAAACAGCCAGAACGCTCAGTGGACTTGGGAGACGAATGTGGAACAACTTCAGGGGGTCCGCCTGGCGGTGTGCAAGCTGTCTCTCAAAATGCCAAGTGATCACAATTGCGACGTGATCCTCGCCTTCGATCCGGCTGCCGACTGGGCTCCACGATTCATCTCGATTCTGTCGAACCCGCTTCAGCCTGATAAGAATGGACAAACTTGGGTGGCTCAATATGGGATCTCAAACCACTCTGAAACAACAGATTCACTGACAAGACGAAAGCGGTACTGGCCCCAGACGATTCGCCACTACACACATCAGCAGCAGTATCAGAGCCGGATTGTCTCATTGAACCGCAGCTTACCGATCTCCGAATTTCAAGTGGCCAGTGTCGCTCCCGAGAGCAAGGCGACTGAGCCAGTGCCTGCGATCCCCACGATCGCGTCATTGCCCCAAGGAACCGTTGACGCCCGTCCTCGCTGGGGACGACCGTCACTTTGGATTCTCGTGATCGCAGCCGCTGCGTTGGTGGCTGCTCTATTCGTGCGTCGTCGAGTCGCCTGACTCGGCGTACTGGAGAAAGACAAGGAAAACTCTGCTGCTTGGTTTGTCCTGCGTGCTGTCCGTGGTCGCTGGGTACTCGGAACAAGTCAGCCTTCCGGAGTCTGTGACTTCCGAGGAGGCGCAAACGATCTCGGGTGGATTGGTCTGCGCCGTTTCACCGCCCATGCCAAACACTGGCTGCGCCGAGTGCATTTACGACGGTCAGCAAAATATCATTATCTTGGGGGGCGAGCACACGTACCATTACTCGATGGATTTCTGGGCACACTGTGAACTCAATCGCCCGAACTCGTTCTGCTCGGCAATTCCGGCCGGTTTTAGCAATTGCGAACTGAATAATGCGAATTGTGCAGCGAATGCAGTGGTGCTGTTCACGACTAATGACTGCAGCAATTGGGCGTACACTATCGACGGAGTCAACCGTCGAAATTGCAATCGCACGTACCGAAAACCGACCCTGACCCCTCATTTTGGCGTGGATTGCATTGGTATTCCGCCTAGGGTTACGTTTTAGTCGAGTCAGGGAATTCGGGGTTAAGAGCTTTGAGGAGGGGCGATGGTCTTCGTCGTTGCTTTTGGCATTTCGCAGATGCTTGCTCTCGCGGAGGTTCCAGCCAACACATGCAGTGTGGATGCACTGCATGTGTGCTTGGTTCGTCTGAACCATGATGTTTTGCGGTCCGAGGTCGAGCGGATACTGCCACGCCACGGAGAGATGGCCTCGTTCGAAGAAATCGCCCAAGCCAGCGAGATTCACTTCCAACTCAAAACGGCAGCCCTGAGGTGGCCGGGGGCGATAGAAACGGGATCGTCCCCGGCCATCATTCAGGTTAAGCTTCCCAGTCAGATCACTCATTTCGTCGTTGTCGTAGAAGCTGAGCCAGACCGAGTCCATGTGGTCGATCAAAACTTCGATGGTTGGTTGACATGGGATCGACTTCGTGCGATGGGCTGGGATGGAGCGGCACTGCATCTTTCGAACGCACGGTTGCCAATGACCCGTTGGCGCTCTCCCGTGTTCCTGTTGTCCGGGTTGTTTCTCGTCACATCGGTGGTACTCTTAGCAATGAATCGTCACCGAGCGAAGAGGTCACTATGAATCGAGTACGCTTTCGGCAACACCGTGGTTTCACCATCGTGGAGTTGTTGGTATCGATCGCGATCATCGGAGTCTTGATGGCGCTGTTACTGCCAGCCGTGCAGTCCGTCCGAGAAGGCTCCCGGCAAGTCGAATGCCGCAATCGCCTGCACAACTTCGGGATCGCGATGCACGCGTTCGAATCATCGCACCGACACTTTCCGCCACGTTTTCATGAGCGGGATGTGGTCGATAGCCATCGCAATCCCTTAACAATCATCCCCCATTCTCATGCGGTCTCTCCTCATTATTCTATGCTTCCCCAACTCGATCTGGCAGCTCTGCAAGCAGAGTTTGTGATC
>JAYSVZ010000642.1:0-3694 GCA_043718305.1 Planctomycetota bacterium
TGACGATACCCAGTTCGATGTCCGCGTGGGAACGGGCCTGAATGACGACGCAGCTGACTTTTTCTGCGGGGCAGGGCTGTCGGTTCGTTTTCGTTGAGCAGGCGTGGACTGGGGTGACGCTCGTGTGAGCCGCAAGGCGCTAGCCGCGGGTTCTGGCGGACGGAGGGTCAGAAGGACCTGCGGCTAGCGCCTTGCGGCTCACATCACGATGATTCATCCCACCAATATAAGAGTGGACGAAACACGGCTCGCCCACGTTCTGGCGAACGCAGCGACCCAATCATTTCTGCGTGCGTCTGGCACTACATTCGATTCTGCAACTCGCGGTGGAACTTCCACCCCGGGATCAAGAAAGTCAGGGCACTGATGACGCCGAACACGGTCAGGCCGACACTTGGATAAATTGCCATCGGGATCGCACACAGGAACATGACAATCGCCTGGATATAGAACTCACCCGAAAGGACGCCCGCCTTGCCGACGAAGACGCTCGCCGCGAACAACGCCAGCACGGGGGACAAACTCAACACCGGCAGATCGAGCAAGGCTTCGATCAGAAAGAGCATGGTCGACGACGCCATGCTGGCGGCCCACAGGTGAGCGATCTGCCGCTCCACGAACGTCACCGGCCCCGCGCGGTGCCGCATGCCCCAGAACGCCAGACCCCACGCCCCGAGGCCGACCGTCCACAACCCGACATACGGTAAACGCGAGATCACCCCGATCCACTGCATGTAATTCGTGGTCAGACACAACACCAGCAGCACCAGTGAGTGCCACATCCAGAGCAGGCCCCACTGTCTTAAGATCCCGGCATGGTGTGTCGGGCGGAAGGCCCGGCTGAGGATGTCGGCGAGGCGCGAGGAACGGGCTTGGACCGGTTCATGATTGAGGTACGCCCGCAAGTCATCCGCGAACTCATCGGCACTGGCATACCGCAAATCACTGGGTTTTTGCAGGGCCTTGAGCGTGATCATCTCCAGGTCGGGATCGATCGCCGGATTCAACAGTCGTGGCGGCGGCGGCTCATGCTCCAGAGCCATAATGACCGCATCGGCGGGGGACGCACACAAGAACGGGGGCCGACCGGTCAGCATCGCGAACAGCACCGCGCCGAGACTGTATATATCAGTGGCCGGTCCGATCTGCCGGGGGGCACCGACAGCCTGCTCGGGAGCCATGTAGCCCGGCGTGCCGATGATCGCCCCGGTCCGCGTCACGGTATGCTCAGACGCAGAGGGCAGGGCGGTCCCCTCGCGCGCATGAACGATCCGCGCCAGCCCAAAGTCCGAAACATACGGATGCCCAGCTCGATCGAGCAAGATATTCGACGGCTTCAAATCGCGATGTAGCACCCCTTCGCGATGTGCATGGCCGATCGCTCGGCAAACCGGGATCAGAAGTTCAGCGGCCTCGCGCGGGGGAAGCGGCCCTCGGGAAAGGCGTTCGGCCAGCGTCTCGCCATCAATGAATTGCATGCTGAAATAGGGGAGTCCCGCTTGCTCCCCCACTTCGTAGACCGAAACGATATTCGGATGGTTCAGCTTCGCCGCCGATGCCGCCTCAATCCGAAACCGGCGAAAATCGTCCGAGGTCGCAAACAGCCCGCGGACCATCATCTTTAAGGCCACATCGCGATCAAGGCTCCGCTGCCGGGCCCGATAGACGACCCCCATTCCGCCGCGCCCGATCTCGACGAGATCCTCGTAGTCGTTAAAACCTGCGACCTGTGCGGCGGCCATCGTCCGGGGGACTCCCGATTGATCCCCGATCAACTCCACAGCCCAAGACGCCGATCCCGCCAGTGCGTTGGCCAATTGGGCTGTGCCGTAAAGTTCACGGAGTTCGTCGATAAGATCGGGATGGTCACGTCCAATGGCAGACCAGCCTTCGGGAGTCGGTTCAGGCTGCGCCAGGAGTCCTTCGAGTAACAGGTGCAACCGGACATCGCGGGGATCAGTCGACATGGCGAAGCGCTGGAGCAGGTCAGTGAGCGAGGGAACAGAATGTGCCCAAAGATTCGGAACAAGTGTTGTAACCGGACGCTGAGTGATTCTCTATGCGAGTCGTATCGAGGCATTCTTCGGTCGCCACGCTAAGAGATGGGGTTGGAGTCCAGGCTTTAGCCTGTCCGGAGCAGCCTAAAGGCTGGACTCCAACCCCTACTTTTAGCGTCGACGGGGCACTACAGCTCATTCCCCCCCAACCCATCACCCGTCGAGAGGGGAGGCGGAAAGCAAGGCCCCGGAGAGTCCGACGATGTTGTCGGCATCATCGCCAAGTGTCGATTTTCAACCTCATCGGGGTTTCCTTTTGACGACCTTCACATTGTGACCTAGGTTTCATGGTGCAGTCCCTGTTGGCTAACGACGAATTCGTCGCTGGGCCTTCCCTTGAGGATGACATCATGAGCCGAATGAAACGCCAGTCAGAGAGTCATGTCATCAGCGCCACTTCGATTCTGATCCTCAGTGGATTCCTGATCGGATTGACGGTCGGCAAAGTGGTCGCCGAAGATATTTCTCCGTATGTCCTTTCGTGTGGGCTCGCAGGCTTCGTGGCGTTTATCGCCCTCGATCATATCGGCGTCCAACGTGAAGAGAAGGAGGATCAGGAAGAACAGGGGCAGGTGCAAAGCCGCCTTGATCGCCATGTGATGTCGCTCAGCGCCTCGGGGTTCATTCTCCCGCCCGCAGAGAAGGAAGAGACTCCCGCTCCCAACAAACATCGCTCGGCAGCTGATCTCAGGATGCTCGATTCGCTTTACGATGAACTCAGTAAGTCGGGAACCAACCGATTGCCGGTCTCCGCTGGCTCGAATTCGTCGATTCAGGCGTGACCGCATCCCGTCTCGCCGCCTAAACTCCGAATGTTCGATCACGAACGCGGGCCTCATGCCCGCGTTTGCTTTTTGCTCGCTCACGGAGGGTGGCCATGCGACGACGAGAGTTCGGTTCGAGGATCGGTTCGTTCTGCGGTTGGTTTCTATTGGCTGGTGTTTGTTCTGCGCTGCATGCCGATGAGGACCTCTCAAAAACACTCGCGACGATCAATGGCCTCGCGGTCACTCAGAAACAGCTCGATCTCGAACTACTGATCTCTGGTGGCCGCTCCCCGACCGAGGCCGATCGAAAAGCCGCTCTTGATCGCGTGATCGATCGGACGCTCGTCGCGCAGATGCTCGCAGGATCCCAGACCGATGTTCTGGCCGAAGATGTCGAGAACCTGCTCCAGGCGACACGCGCCGCTGTCGAAAGTGGCGACGATACATTGGAGGCGGTTCTCGGAAGGCTGAAATTGACCGAGGATGACTTGCGAGCTGCGTTTCGAATTTCGGTCGCGTGGCAGGCTCACGTTCGAAAAACGGTTTCCGATTCCCAGCTCCGGTCCTATTTTGAAAAACAGCGGCCGCGATTTGATGGGACTGAAATTCGGCTGCGGCAGATTGTTCGCGTTCTCAAAACTTCGGCGAGTGATTCGGAGTGGTCGGCGGCGGAAATGAAAATTGCCGATTTACGGAAGCAGATTTCTGCGGACGATTTGAAGTTCGATTCGGCAGCCCGCGAGTTTTCGCAAAGTCCGACGGCAGCTTCCGGCGGCGATTTGGGATTCGTCAAATCGCGAGGCCAAGTTCCGGCTGCGGTCAGTTTGGTCGCCTTTGGTTTGAAGGTCGGCGAACTGAGTCCGCCGATCC
>JAYSVZ010000643.1:0-3687 GCA_043718305.1 Planctomycetota bacterium
TACCTTGTCCCCACAAAGCCTCACTCCTCACCATCAAAAGTAACTTCACTCTATTGAAACGGTCGAAACCCGCAGGCGGCCTACTTCGCCGCTGCGGCATGGCGGTGCGCTTTCGGGTCACCAGCAGCGTGCATCAGTCCCGTCTGGGGGTCGATGAAGATCATCACCGGATGAGCGATCGGCGAAGGGGCGATGCTCAGCAGGTGGCCCCGGTCGGACAACGTCTTCAGGGCTGCGTCCGAGATCTCCGCGTTGACTCGCAACTCCCCTTTTCCCACGAAAGCGGCGCGACGATCGGGATGGGGATTGAATGAGTCTTGGTGATGGTTCATCTGGAATCGAGGGGCCGTCACCGCTTCCTTAGGCCGCATGCCGAAGTCGATGTGGTTCAGCAGCACGTTCAGCGTGGTCTGGTCTTGGACATCGCCTCCGGCCACGCTGATGGCCAGGACCGGCCATCCATCCTTCAGCACCAGTGTCGGCGTCAGTGTGACGCGGGGCCGCTTACCAGCTTCCACTCGATTGGGATGACCCGGCGAGGTGTTCAAGCTGCGAACGCGGTTGCCGGTGTTCACGCCGGATGGTCCGGGAGTATTCGTCAGCATGTTACAACTGGGAGTCGCCGCCACCACGTTCCCCCAGCGGTCCGCCACCACACAAGTCGTCGTGTCCTGCTTAGGAAGTTTCTCGGACTCCGGGCCAGGTCCGCCAGTCGTCCGCAGGGCCTGCATCTGGAAGGGATCACCCGGCCTCCGTTCTAGCGAGGCCCTTCGCAGATCAATCAGCGGACGCCGCAGTTGGGTATAGCTCTCGGAGAGCAGCTCGGTCATCGGCACCTTGGAAAAGCGGGGGTCGGCGTAATATTCGTCGCGGTCCGCATAGCCCAGCTTCATGGCCTCGGTCACCACATGGATGTAATCACCGGACAGATGCCCCATTGATTTCAGATCAAACCCTTCTAACAGTCGCAGGTTTTGGCACAGCACGGGCCCCTGGGTCCAGGGGCCACATTTGTAGACAGTGTAGCCTCGATAATTGGCCGACACCGGCTCCTCGATCAGGGTGGTATGCGCTTCCAGATCGCGTTTCCGAAGAAACGCTCCGGTGTCGATGTACCACGCTTCCAACTCATCGGCCACATCGCCCCTGTAAAAGCGATCGCGAGCTGCAGTGAGTTTCTCTTCGCGGTTCCCGAGACAATTCCGCTCCGCTGCCACCAACTTTCGCAACGTCACTGCGAGATGCGGATGCCACGCCAGTGAGCCCTGATCCAGAAGTCCCAGCGTCGGCGCGACAGCCCGTTCGAACGAAATCGTGCCATGCCGCTTCAGCAAGGTGACCACCAAGTCGACGGCCCCCGGGACCGGAGCCGCCTTCATGCTGCCCGTCGCGGGGATGCCATTCTGGTAGAACCACTCAATCGCCGCCGGATCGAGCGGTGCCGCCCCGACCCCGCAGAGAGACTCGATGTGCTTCGTCGGGGCGTCGTAGACCAGCACCGGAACCTCACCGCCGATGGCAAAGAGTCCATAGTCCGTGACGGCCAGGGCGAGAATCGTCGCCGCGGCGGCATCGGCGGCGCGACCGCCCTCATTCAAGACACCCACGCCGGCGGACACCGCATCGGCATGCCCGGCAGCGACGACACCCCTTGTTCCGGTCGCGTGCCACGTGATCTCTTCGGCCATCGTCATCGACGATGGCACCGCCATTACGAGCAGGAGGCATCGCCTGATCCAAGTCTGTTTCACGATCACGATCGTCCTCGATTCATTCATGGTTCAGTGCCCGTCGGGCGTTCGCGACGGGCCTTACTTCCACTCAAAGACCAACCCCGAAAGGCGTTCATACGCCTCAATGTACTTCGACCGGGTGTGCGCCACGACCTCGGCGGGGAGGGCGGGTGGCGGGGAATTTTTGTCCCACGTCGTCGACTCCAGCCAGTCGCGGACGAACTGCTTGTCGAACGAGGGCTGGCTCTGACCCGGCACATAACGGTCGATTGGCCAGAAGCGCGAGCTGTCGGGAGTCAGGACTTCGTCGATGAGGATCACCTCGCCGTCACACACGCCGAACTCGAACTTGGTATCGGCGATCAGAATTCCCTTCGAGCGGGCGTGCTCCGAGCCCCGGCGATAGATCTCGAGGCTCCGGTCACGAAGCGTCGTCGCGGTGTCGACACCCACAATCTCGCACATCCGGACAAAGGGGATGTTCTCGTCGTGCCCTTCGTCAGCCTTTGTCGCGGGAGTCAAGATCGGTTCGGGGAGGCGGCTGCACTCGACGAGTCCGGCGGGAAGCGAGACGCCGCAGACCTCGCCGGTTTGGCGGTACTCCTTCCATCCCGATCCCGCCAGATAGCCCCGCACAACGCACTCGATCGGCACAACCGAGGACTTGCGAACGACCATGCTGCGGCCTCGCAATGGCTCGGGATCAACCCCCCGCGGCAGCGGGACGGCGGTCGGGTCCATGCTCAGCAGATGATGCGGCACACCGAGCTGCGCGAACCAGAACTCGCTGATCTTGGTGAGGACGCGTCCCTTGTCAGGAATCCCGGTCGGCAGCACCCAGTCAAACGCGCTGATCCGGTCCGAGGCGACCAGCAAGAGCCGGTCGCCGAAGTCGTAAACATCACGGACCTTCCCCCGCCGAACGGGGATTCCTGGAAGGTCGGATTGAAGCAGAGGCGTGCGGGACATGAGGGACTAGCGAGCGGAAAAGAAGCAGGCTCGTCACACGTTCACCCAATGCAAAACCGTGACGCAGCCCTCGGCGGATGCGATATACCGTACAGTAACTCGAACCATTGCCGAGGGCGACCCTGGCCTTTGGACCTTCCCGTGAAGTCATCGAATTTCAGGCGACTTGTCACCTCTACAACGCTCTTTGGCAAAAAAGTAAATCCATCCCAGAACCGATCAATTCTCTCATGAACACCGCTTGACCCTCCGCGGCGAAGCCCATTATCACTCGCTCCATCACATCTCCCCCCACTTCCCCCCCAACCACTTCCTTTCCCGATGGTCGCGGCGTGTACCCCACGCGGTGGCCCGTGGAAGCTCCGTCTCGTGCGGATTTCGAGTGACGAATTGATCGCTTCGAGTTCTTGCCGGTTCTCCACTGGCCTCGAAAGATCGATGACCTCCCTCCCGCAGTGATCGAGCCCCTCCCCGGTCTGCTGATCCCCGCTTCCCAAACCACCCCGTCTTGAATTCGCACGCCGATCAGGCATTCGCTCCTCGCGAATGTCCCGCTCAACGTGCGCTCCGACTCCTCTTTTGTACAAGGTCTCCCGAGCCATGATGGACTCGCAGATGCCTACCACGATTCGGCTCACAGGACGTGTTGCCGTCTGGTCAGTTCACGAGCAATCCCGGACGCGACTCGCGTTGGCGGTGCGACAGAGCGGCTATGACGCCGTGATGTTCGCCACGCTCGACGAGTTGCGACAAGGACTCTCGACGGACGATTTCTCCGCCTGTGTACTGGATGAGCCCGCCTCGCACGAGGTGATCCGCAACCTGAACTCGACGGTCCGCATCGCGGGCAAACCGACGCAGTTCATCGTTGTACCGGCCCTCAACGAGCGAGCCTTATGGGCCACGCCGGCGGGGTGCGATGTCCTCGATCCTCCATGTACTCCCGAGAAGCTCGGTCGGCTGATGTTCTCAGCGGTCGGTCGTT
>JAYSVZ010000644.1:0-3685 GCA_043718305.1 Planctomycetota bacterium
TCGAGAACGACCACTCCGTTGCGGACATGGCCGATGTATGAGGGCGGCGGTGATAGGGTTTCAGTGGGCGACATGCAAGCAGTTTACCACAACGCTACATGGAGGGCGAGATGTTTCTGATCAAACGCGCTCAATCCCAAGATCGAAGCACTCGAAACCGCCTCGTTTGACGTGCGTGGATCTCGCGAGGCGGGCTGGCGGTTTCATCTCCGAAGGCTATTCGCTTTGATCCACTGCGAACGGTGAAGGAAGGGGCAGCGGCTTGATACTCGTGCCGAGCACTGCGGGCGAACTGGACAGCGGGAGGAGAGTAGCAGAGGGGGAGAAAGCGGTCAGCCATCAGCGATCAGCAGTCAGCCAGAGTCGCCGGACTCTCGGAGGCCGGTGGACCGATGGGAGCAGAGCGTGTCGACTTCGAAAGAGAGGCAATATGAGGCGCGGATGGTTTCGCTGTCTCTCACGTCGATTCAGCAACTTCGGAGAAGTCGCCGACAGTGTCGCCTGTCGCTCTGCGAAAGAGCGTCTTCAGGCCAAGCTGGACACAACCAGCGGGCGGGTAACCCTCACCGGTTCGCGTTGGAATCTCGATGTCGGTTGCGGGTCGACCAGAGCCTGCCACTGGCCGTGGTGGTCGTTTAGGATCGGGGTAGTCACAGCGTTCGGTTCGCTGAGGTAGGCATCTTGCGTCGTCGCATACACGAGTCGCCGGTCTTTGTTTCTCGCGAGGTCATGGGCCAGCCAAAGGATGTGATTCGCTCGCTCGGCACCGGTTGTCAGGAACACAACCCGAAAGCTCGGTCGCGGACCTTGCTCGCCGGAATCCTTCCACGACCGCAGTACCCAGTCCTGATACGTCTCGTACCCGAGGATCTTCGTACGGATGCTTTGTTCGCGGTGGCTGTCGAGTGGTTCGGTGGCCATGTCGATCTCGAAAACGAGATTGAAGAACCTGCCTGCGAACCCGAGCTGGACGTGGAAATCAGGCTGTTGACGATGCTCGCCGATGGAAAGGGTGAGACGACCATCGCCGGTGGTCTTCAGGACTCGGACTCCCCTGTCATGGCAAGCAACCATCGTATGTACGATCGCGTCAGCGGTGACCATCGCGTGCCGAAATCGCGATGGGGCGATCTCGTTCAGGCTCACACGCGGCGGGTTAGCGACAGCTTCCGGAAAGGCCGAACGGAAGCCCTCCTGGGTCAGCCGGTAGTACAGCATCACTCCCCCACCAAGAATTGCAGCCGGGAAGCTGCGGACCAGTCCGGCATCCCCGAGCGATTGCATCCGCTCGCGAACTCGACGTTCATCGCGGAACGGGTCATCGCCGAACGTCACGCTCGCCTTGCGAATCTGCACAGCTGTGGCTGGGGTGAAGTCGAGCAGACGCAATAGGGCCAGATCACGTGGGGTGCATTCGCCAATTGGCGGTAGCCCTTAGCAGGCGGGGAGCGTACTCTGGATCAAGTGTTCACGTGTGCGTGATCACGACGACAGTCGAGGCAGGATGTCTCATGGCCCCCAGGAGGGTTGTCATGAACGTGCGACTTGTGGTGGAAGTGGATGGAGTGCAGGTCGCGGAAATCTTGGAGGATGTCGAGACGCTCGACGGCTTGGCCGTCGAGGAGCGGGTCGAGCAGATCAAGCAGCGGGCGGGGCGGGCGATGCGGGAGAAGGGTCTGACGGCGGTGGGGGAGTCGGTCCGCCGACCGTGTTGTTGCGGTCGGCCGATGCGGAATGAGGGGCGGCGGGTCTTGACGGTGGTGAGTCGCTCCGGCGCGGTCACGTTGGATCGGGCGCGGTCTCGTTGCCGCGTGTGCAAGGAGTATCAGACGCCCGCCCATGCGATGGTCTGTTGCGGCACGCAGCGGGTCACCAAGCTGCTCGCGAAGAAGGTTTGCCAACGGGCCACAACCGAGCATGACACACGGCTGGAGCAGCTCGTGATCGACCAGCATGACGTGCATTTGGCCTGCGAGCCGATGTGGGAACTGGCGCAAGCGGTCGGTGGCAAGCTCGAAGAACAGCGGCTCGTGGATGTCGCATACCGGAGCGCACATCCCTTCACCGAGGCGACCCGACCGGCACCCGAGGTGTAGCCGAAGCGGGTCTATGTGACCTGCGATGGGATCCTGTATGGGACGCTGGAAACGGAGCCGGACCCGCTGCATCCGGGTCAGCGCAAACCGATCTGGAGACCGATGCGCGTGGGGGCCGTGTACTGGCCGGATGCGAAGGATCGCGAGCACAAACAGATGCTCTGGGGCCAGGAAGCAGACTACCAATCGTTCGGGATGTCGCTGTATGAACTGGCTGTGAAGCATGGTTATTTGCAGGCCGAGGAGAAGATCTTCGCCGCCGATGGAGCTGACTGGTGCTGGGCCATTCGCGACCGACACTTCGCGGACGCCGAGGGGATTCTCGACTGGTACCACGCCAGCGAACACGTGGGGGACTGCGCGAAAGCCCTGCACAGCGACCCCGCAAAGGCCAAGATGTGGGCCGAGGCCGCCGTGTCGCACCTGTGGAAAAAAGGCGGCACCGGCCTGATCGGTGAACTGGATCGGCGGCAGCAGCGGAGCCTCGTCCGAAGTGCGGGTCGACAGCAGTCACTGGTGAACTATATCCAACCGCGTCTGGCCTTCACCGACGACCCGCCACACCGCGCGCAGGGCCACGCGATCGGCACCGGCCTGATCGAAGCCACCGTCAAACAACTCGTGGCCCAACGCCTCAAAGGCTGCGGCATGCACTGGTCCAAAAGCGGCGCAACCGCCCTCCGCGCCCAAGACCTCAATGGCCACTGGCACAGCTTCTGGCGCAACCTGCCCCTCACCGCCTGACCAGAGTACCACCAATTAGCGAATGCACCCCCAGAAGCCCGGCTCCCTCCCATCGACAATTCGCTCAATGCAGAGCTGTCGCTCCGAGGGAGTTCCTGCCATGTAAGTAAAGAGCATTGGGTACTCGGCACCTGTACTGGCCAATCCCAGGACTGGCCAAGATTTAGGGTTGCCAGGGATCGTGGGCAGACCCGGTAGTCAATGAGAGGGAGTGAGACTTGACGATACACGCCAAAAAGACGATAAAACCCTAACGAATTGGCCATTTCCACCAAATCACATGCGGTTCGCAAGGTCGTTCACACGGAAGGGGTCACAGGTTCGATCCCTGTAACGTCCACTTGGTCGCAAGACCTGACTGAATCGCATGTTGCGATACCTGACGATGGTCGTCAGTGCGGTGGAAAACCTGATTCAATCGTGGAACTTGTTCCACGAAATGAATCGGAGTCCCGCACATGGCACGTAAACCCAACGATTTTCCATCGTATCTGCTCCACAAGGCCAGTGGTCAGGCTCGCGTTCGCATGACGGACTCGTCCTCAAAAACGCGAGCTTTAACCACGGGGGCATCGAGAAAGGTCGAGTAATTCGACTTTGGCATCGCATGCGGAATCAGGAAAGTGCCTTCGGGTGAAACTCAGAACTCCCTTGTGGACGATTTTGCCAGCCACGTCTTCCGGGATGCATAGGTTGGTGTCCCGGCGCGGCGTGAGTTACGCTGTTGGATCACACGGGACCGGTTGCTCGAAAACTCGTCCTGGCACCTGACTTGATGGCCGATCACATGACACTTTCCTGTCGCACTGCACTCATTCTGGTGGCATCCGTGGCGCTGTGGCTGC
>JAYSVZ010000645.1:0-3679 GCA_043718305.1 Planctomycetota bacterium
GTTGGAGCGCTATGGCCACGACAAGATTCTGTTCAAGCCCGAGGCGGCCCCGATCGGCCCGAATCTCTCTGCGTTACGCGACGCCACACAGGGGCAGGCCAAGATCTACGAGGGCTCCGGCGGCATCCTCTTGATCGACAGCTACCGCCGCGGGATCGCCGGAACGATGCCGGGAATGGATCTACTCGACGGGATCGTCTCTCTGTGGAACGCACTTGATCGCGGGGATGACGCGGGGGCGTATGCCGTCTACTTCCCGATTTGCGCGATCGTCGCCCTGCAGCTTCAAGCCGGACTCGATGGGTTTCTGGCGATTGAAAAGTACCTGCTCGTGAAGCGGGGCTTGTGGACCTCGCCACGTCGGCGGGCTCCCGATGGCTGGTCGCTCGATGACGAGACAGCCCGCGAAGTTGACCGGCTGTATGGACTTCTCCAACAGGCGTTAGTCCGCCGGTGAATCCCCGCCGGTTCTCGAACCACGCCACCGCCGCCCGTCCCCCCCCCATGTTCTTGATGAGCCCACGATGTCCCCCACCGCAGACGAATCAAGAGTCGCCTCGTCTGACCGGTACTGGGTGTTGGGGTTCCTGTGCCTCGTCGCGGTGGTGGCCTATATCCAACGCGCAGCGCTCAGCCTTCCCGCCAAGGAGATTGCCAGTGATCTGAAATTCAGCAATCTGGCCACGGACATGGGGTGGATTCAGTTCGCCTGGTATTTCTCGTATGCGATGTTCCAGATTCCCAGTGGCCGATTCGCCGATCTTGTGGGGAGTCGCTGGGCCTTGGCAGCGCTCTGTGGCTTGTGGTCGAGTGTCACCTTGCTGAGTGGATTGGCTTCTGGCTATTGGTCGCTGATGCTCTTATGGAGCGTGATGGGAGCTGCTCAAGCGGGGGTCTTTCCCTGTGCCGCGAAGGCGATTGGCCAAATCTTTCCCGATACAGAACGGGCGCGCGCCTCGGGAATGCTCGCGAGTGGGATGATGACGGGCAGTGCCATCGCGTCATTGCTCACCGCAATACTACTGCAATCTCTGCAGCCCGTTGCCGCTTCACTGCAATGGGAACCGTGGCGGCTGGTGTTTGGCGTCTATGCTGTGCTGGGGGTGTTGTGGGTGGTCCTTTTCCTGTCGATGATCTCGGCCCGACGGTTGCCTGCGGTTCCATCACACACTCAGGCCGGGGCACCGATTCGATGGAGGCGACTCATCACAAATGGTTCGATGCAGTTGCTCTGTGGGCAGCAGTTTTTTCGGGCAGCCGGGATGGTCTTCTTTGTGACTTGGTTCCCGACCTTTCTCCGAGAGACCCGCGGAGTGTCGACGCTGGGGTCGGGCGTCCTGACAACTATTGCGGGGATTGGCGGCGTCTTGGGCAGTCTGAGCGGCGGCTTTGCCTCCGACTGGATGCTGCTGCAAACGGGGAATTCACGTCTGAGTCGGCAAGGGATTGCCGTGGGTGGGATGGCCAGTTGTGCCCTGCTCATTGTGGCCTCCTATTTCGTGGCCGATGTTCGGTGGGCGATTGCCTTGATCGCCTTGGGCGCGTTCTGTGCGACGTTTGGCGGGGTCAGTGGATATACCGTGGCCATCAAGTTTGGCGGAAAACAAGTGGCCACGGTCTTCAGCGTCATGAACATGTGTGGCAATATTGGAGCGGCGCTGTTTCCGGCCGTGTCGGGCTGGCTGGTCGCGAAGACCGGCAACTGGCACTTGATGCTGTTCCTGTTTGCCGGGATCATGGCTGTCGATGCAGTGTGCTGGGCGTTTCTCAATCCGCAAGGCACTCTGTTTGGCGACGAAGAGCGACCGGGTTCCACGGGAGGCGAGAATGGACAGGGTTAAGACTCCACAATCACGTTGTCGGACCAGCGTGGCGCGTTGTGACATCACCCCTCCGGTGGGCATTTACCATCGGATGTGGGGGGCAGCCTTGCACGACAAGGCGACGGGCGTGCATCGCCCGCTGACGGCCACACTGCTCTGGTTGGAACCCGTCGCGCCTTCGACCGGCGATCCCCAGATCCTCGTCTCTCTCGACCACTGCATTCTCGATACGGCGGAACTTCGCAACATTCGCGAGTCGATCACGCGGGCCACCCACGTCCCCTTCGAATGCATTCAGGTCACCCTCACACACACGCACGGCTCGGGATGGATGTCGCGGACGCGGAGCAACTTGCCCGGCGGCGAGTTGATTGGACCGTATCTCGATCGACTCGCAACCCAGATCACGGAGTTAGCGCTGACCGCTCGGCCGCATCTGGAAGCGGCGACGATTGTGTATGGGGCTGGGCACTGTGATCTCGCTCGGCAGCGGGATTATCTCGACATCGAGCGCGGTCTCTATGCGTGCGGGTTCAATCCATCGGGCTTCTCGGACGATACGCTGCTGGTGGCCCGCGTGACGAGTGATCGGGGAACGACGCTGGCGACACTGGTCAACTATGCCTGTCATCCGACGACGCTGGCCTGGGACAATACGCTCATCAGCCCCGATTGGGTCGGGGCCATGCGCGAGGTGGTCGAGGCCCAGGAGGGAGGGTATTGCTTGTTTCTTCAGGGGGCCTCGGGCGACCTGGGTCCGCGTGAAGGCTTTGTCGGTGACGTAGCCATCGCCGATCGCAACGGACGGCAGGTGGGATTCGCGGCCCTCTCGACATTGGCCTCTCTGCCACCGGTCGGAACGGAATTTCGATATGCCGGACCCGTGATCTCAGGAGCAACGATTGGCACCTGGCAGCATCAACCGGTTTCTCCAGACGATCTCCGGACGCAGTCGACTTGGCAATGGTCCCAGATCATTGTGGACCTGCCCTATCGCCACGATCTTCCGACCATCGAGCAGACAATCACCGAACGCGACCACTGGCAAGCGGAGGAAGGCCGGGCTCGCGAGGCCGGTGACGAGCCCCAACTGAGAACCTGTCGAGCGCAGCTCGAACAGCGGACCCGCCAACTGACGCGGCTCAATGCACTGGCTCCCGGTCGAGCGTGGCCGCTGCCGGTCCAGATTGGTCAGTTCGGGGACGCTCTCTGGATCTTGCTCCCAGGTGAGTTGTACCAGGCGTTTCAGAGGGAGCTTCGCGAACGCTTGGCCCCGCGTCCGGTGATCATCGCCACGCTGACGAATGACTGGCAACCGGGCTACATCCCGCCCGCCTGCAAATTCGGCTACGGCATTTACCAGGAGATCATCGCTGCGACCGCCCCGGGGTGCCACGAGATCCTCATTGAGGCGATCATCCGCCACATCAACTCAGGAAACAAGCCGCCCGCTGTCTAGTTCGGCTGAATCAGGTGACGAATCCGCTTGTTATGGTCATTAATCACCTGGCTCGCATCACGCGGCGTCGCGTTGCCCGGCAACTCATCGGCCAGTCGCTGGAGTGAGTCCTCATCGATTTCCAATTGACCAGCCGCGTTGGAGAAAACGAACTTCGCCAGTGCGAGTTGCAGCTTCAAGGTCGGTTCGTCCTTGGCCAGTTCCCGGTCTTTCGGGGAGAGGAACAGCTCCACCCCTTCGAGGGAATTGGCCGGGCGGAAGGCACCTCGGACGATTCTGTCGACGGTCACGAAGGGGCGATCTGGCAATTGATCAACCGCATTAATGTTGCGTTTGGTCTTTCGGCCTTCCAAGAGATCGTCGTCTCGGCCCAGTTCCTTCATCAAGGCGGGCGTGA
>JAYSVZ010000646.1:0-11446 GCA_043718305.1 Planctomycetota bacterium
GTGCGAATCCGTATGGTCTGGATCTTGGACTGCCAGTTTTCAAGTTGTCTGATCGCATCTGGGAGGTCAGCGGCTGGGCAGGCACTTCCGCTCACGAGGATCATCGAGACAGCGAGCAAGCGTAAATAACACTTTGACATTCTCACGACCTCATCAAGTCTACTATCGGGTGTGGGGAAGGGAGTTGATGCTACTTCAGTTGAGCGAAAAATCAACCAACCAGCCAGAGTCCAGTCTAACCCGAAACGCACTCCCGGTTTCGCTTTCCTCGCGGGGGGCTTAGAATCCCGCACGACCCGGTTCGAGGGCAGTGGCGGGGCATCCAATGAGGGATTCCTGCTGCCTGAACAGGTCGCCGACCAAGGAACACGCTGTGCGCTGGACGAAGACATTCATCCCGACCATGAAGGAAGACCCCTCGGACGCGGAAGTGCCGAGTCACCGGCTGATGCTGCGGGCCGGGTTGATTCGCCAAGTGATGGCCGGGGCGTACACCTATTTGCCGCTCGGACTGCGCGCCCTGCACAAGGCCACGAACATCGTCCGCCAGGAGATGGACCGCGCGGGCGGCGTCGAGATCCAGATGACAGCCCTCACGCCAATCGACCTCTACGAACGCACCGGTCGGATCAAGGCGTTCGGCAACGTGCTGATGAACGTCCACGTCTCGCGCGGCGACCGCAAGGTCCACATGGCCCTCGGCCCCACTCACGAAGAAGTCGTCACCGATCTCGTCGCCCGGCACATCAACAGCTATCGCCAACTGCCGATCACGCTGTACCAGATTCAGACCAAGTTCCGCAACGAGGAGCGCCCCCGGTTCGGCATCCTGCGGACCAGCGAGTTCCTGATGAAGGACGCCTACAGCTTCAGCACCTCGCTGGAGCAACTGAACGAAGCGTACCAGGCGATGTACGATGCCTACTGTCGCATCTTCACGCGGTGCGGGCTGAAGTACATTCCCGTCGAGGCGGAGAGCGGGCCGATCGGCGGCGATGGGTCGCATGAGTTCATGATCCCGGCGGGGAACGGCGAGGACTCGATCCTCAAGTGCGACGGCTGTAACTATGGAGCGAACGTCGAGCGGGCCGAGACGGGTCGCCAGCGAGCCAGCACGGCGATGGCCGAAGCGGACATGAAGCCGATCACCGAGATCGCCACGCCCGCCGCTGGGAGCATCGACGCCGTCTGCAAGATGCTGAAGTGCAAGCCGCACAAGATGATTAAGACCTTAATCTTCAAGGCGGACGGCAAGCCGGTGGCGGTCCTGATCCGAGGTGACCACGACGCGAACGAGAACAAGATCCGCCGCGCCCTCGGTGCCACGACGATCGAACTCGCCGATGAAGCGACGATTCTCGCCGCCACCACGGCCCCCGTCGGCTTCGCCGGACCCGTCGGAATCAAGTGCGACATCATCGCCGATCACGATGTGCCCAACATCGCCAACGCTGTGACCGGAGCCAACAAGGTCGACGCTCACTTCGTCAACGTCTGCCACGGTCGCGACTGGACGCTCCCCAAGACCGACGATGGCTCGTGGAAGACCTTCGACCTCCGCAACGCAGCTGCGGATGATCCCTGCCCGAAGTGTGCCGCGAAGCTAGTCCTCGTTCACGGCATCGAAGTTGGCCATGTCTTCAAACTCGGGACCAAGTACAGCGTGGCCCTCGACGCGGGTTACCTCGACGAGAAGGAAACGAAGCACCCCATCATCATGGGCTGCTATGGCATCGGGGTGAACCGAATCATCGCCGGTCTGGCCGAGACGTGCCACGACACCGACGGCCTGATCTGGCCGATGTCGATCGCCCCCTATGAAGTCGTGGTCTGCCCACTGAATGTCAACGAACCGGAAGTGCTGGCCGAGGCCGAGCGGTACTACACCGAATTGCAAGCGGCGGGCGTCGACGTGCTGCTCGACGACCGTGATGTCCGCGCCGGTGTGAAGTTCAAGGACGCCGACCTGATCGGGTTCCCGATCCGCATCGTCCTGGGCGGCAAGGGGGTCGCCGCGGGCGAAGTCGAGGTCAAACACCGCACCAAAACCGCTCCGGAGAAGTATCCGCTGGCCGATGGCGTGCGGATCGTGGTGGCGATGGTGAAGGCCGCGAAGGCGGTTTAGCGCCGCCCTATCGGGAAGTGACGGCGGGATCCGGTAGCGATGCAGAGAGGAGGAGTGAGGCATGCGACGAATTCAACGAATCGAAATCGAGAACTTCAAGTCGCTCGTCGATTTCAAGATCGACTTGCCGAAGTTTGGCTGTCTGATTGGCCTGAACGGGTCCGGAAAGTCTTCGGTTCTTCAGTTGATCGATTTCCTGTCTCAATTGATTCGCGGCGACATCACGGGTTGGCTCAGAGAGCGCAAATGGCGAGCGAGTGAACTCAAATCAAAACTGACAAAAAAGACAAACATTACTTTTCAGCTTCATTTTTCAGACGAGAATGGTGAGCCAGCCGGATCGTGGTACGGGGTTTTCAATCCCGGCAAGCTAGCTTGCGTCAAAGAGCGGATTGAACTGAGCGACTGCGTCTTGGAGGTTGAGGGCGGGGAGGCGGCCGTGTCTACAAAAGAGACATCGCCACCAACTGCAATGATCAAGGGACCAATCGCATTCGCCTATGAGGGTTCCATACTCTCCGTGTTGCTCGAATCCCGTCTTCCACCATCACTTGTTGAGTTCAAGAAATATCTGGCAGGTGTCCATTCACTAGACCTTTTGTCACCCGAAAGTCTTCGCCAACGCACCCGAGAGTCATCGGGCAGCTTGGGGCTCGGGGGACAGAATCTGGCAGCATTCGTCCACGAGATGGGCGAAACGAAGCGCCGCCTCTTGGTCAATGACTTGAAAAGAGCCTACCCACGGCTCGTCGATGTCGGAGTCACTTCACTTCGATCGGGATGGAAGCAACTCTGGATTAGCGAGAAATGCGAGGGCCACGAAGCCAGTATCTGGCCTGAAGTAGAGACTGAAGCCAGGCACGTGAACGACGGAATGTTGAGATTGATAGCAATACTCGCGGACCTTCAGTCTGATCACGATTTCGTACTGTTTGACGAGATTGAGAACGGGATTAACCCGGAGTTGGTGGAGTATGTTCTCGGGGTGTTGACGGCAACGCCCAAGCAGGTCGTTGTTACCACCCACAGTCCGCTGATCCTGAACTACCTGGATGATGAGACTGCCCGTGAATCCGTGATTTACCTCTACAAGACATCACAAGGCCATACACAGGCGATTCCTTTCTTCAAAATCCCATCACTGGCAGAAAAGTTGACCATGATGGGGCCAGGTGAGGCGTTTGTTGACACAAATCTGACCGCCCTTAGCACAGAGATTGAGTCTCTTCCCGTGGAGCTTTGAGATGTTTTTTCTGTTCAGTGGAGAGGGTCCGACCGATTTGGGTCATTGTGTCGGCCACTCGGAGGTCTGCGTCGGAGCCGACTACACGCATGGCCCATTGGCCCTTTTTGTCGATCGCCTGGTTCAATCGATGCATCACTATTCTCCTCTTGAGTCGGGAAAGTTTGGTTTTGCGTCCAAGTCGGCACTCACGAGTCGTGCTGACAAAATGAAAACACCCCGTAAGATAAGGCTCCCCGGAAAAAAACGAAGCCCTGAAACGATGTATTTTTACAACAACGCGAGAGCGCTGGCGAAAATCGCCATTGAGAAGCAATTCGAACTGAATGATTGCGTTGTCGTCATTCTGTTTCGTGACTCTGACGGACCTGCCTCGGCTGGTCGTGGCTTGTGGCAAGACAAACGTAATTCAATGATCGCGGGCTTCGCGCGTGAAGGATTCAAGAGAGGCGTACCCATGCTCCCAAAACCCAAATCCGAAGCTTGGCTTCTCTGTGCGGTTAAGAATCAGTATCACCATTGCGATGCCTTGGAGGAACGGTCTGGTAATGACAATTCCCCGCACTCGCTCAAGGGAGAGTTGGAATCGCAGATCGGTCAAACGGTGACAAGAAACCTGCTTTGTCGAATGATCACAGAGGACGAGATCGATTGCCTACTGATTCGCATGCCCAGCTTTTCGGTTTTCAAGGACGATCTGGAACGGGTCAGTGAATCCACTGATCCATGAATGCCACACGAAACAAGAGGGATGGAGTGGCAAGGGACGCACCTGCACTCAGGAGTATGCAAGAGTCGTGAACCTGACTCCTCGCACCGCCCAACGGTATCTCTGGCGGTTTGTCGAATTGAGTTTGGTTCGGGTGTAAGGTTCCGGCCCCAAGACACAGTATGTAGTGATTTGACGCCACCAGCATTCACCGATCGGATCTTCCCGGATCGAATCTACATAGCGCCAGTCTGCCGCTGATCCCGACAGGAATCCGGACATCATGTCCGGATAGCAGATCTCGAAAGCCGATATGCTGCCGATCTCGACAGAGATTTAGGGATGAACGCAACCGTGGGGTGGCAGAGTCAGGAGGCTTTGCACATGGCCCTGTTGGGGAGAACGCCGCACGCACCGGGCCTTTCGCAAAGCCTACAGACCCGGCCACCCAAGTGCTGACCTTCAAGGAGCGGAAGATTCACGAGGACGGGCTGGTGTCGGTGCTGAAGCAGATTCACGATGACTTGGATGCCGCTGTGTTCGCGGCGTACGGCTGGCCGGGGACGTTGAGCGATGAAGAGATTCTGGAACGGCTGGTCGCGTTGAATCACGAGCGGGCCACCGAAGAAGCCGCCGGGAAAATCCGCTGGCTGCGTCCGGAGTTCCAATGCCCCCAGACCGGTGGGCCGACGAAGACGCAGCAAACCTTCACCGAAGCCGAAGAGGATGAGGACGACAGCGAGGAGGAAAGGGACAAGGGGCAAGTGCCAAGGGGAGGAAGAAGTCCGCCCCGAAGACCGCCTCTTCAAAATCTAAGCCAGCCACCAAAGCCGAATGGCCCGCCACCCTCCCCGAACGTATCCGCGCCGTCCGCCACGCCCTCGCCACGCATGCCAAACCCGCCACAGCCACCGACATCGCGAGCCAGTTCAGCCGAGCCAACAAAGCCCACGTCGCCGAACTCCTCGAAACCCTGGTCGCCGTCGGTCAAGCTCGCGTGACCGCGGGTGGGGGGTATGCGCCGTGATGGCAGTGGAACACATCCGAATGAGTCGCTCACAAATTTCGCCACTTCTGCCAAGAAGGCCACGGCCGAATTCTGGTGGTCGAGTACAAAGGATCGGACCGGTGGAGCAACGATGACTCTAAGGAAAAGTGAACGCTCGGCGAATTGTGGGCGAGCCGGAGCGAAGGCAAAGGTCTCTTCGTTATGCCCAACGGCCCGGATTGGCAGGCCATCACCGTGGCTGTTCGCGTACGATAAATCGGCAGCAACTGGCCGAGTCCGACCCGGCGAACGCGGCGTGGCAGCGGGATCTGTCGGGGTCGGATTCACCTATCTCAGTCGAGTGGAGACGGGGACGATGACCTATGGAGACTACCCGAGCGAGGCTCTGATTCATCGTCTGGCAGATGCTCTCGATGCCGATGAAGATGAGCTGCTGCTCCTCGCAGAGAAGATTCCGCAGCAGGTTCGACAGCGGGTGCTTCAGCGGCCCGATGCCTTCCGAGCCTTTGCTTCTTGTGGTGGTCAAGAGTCTGGAGGCGTCGTTGTGGGCTTTCCACGATGCCGAGTCGTTTGAGGGCGCTGTGTTGAAGGCCGTCAATCTGGGCGATGACGCTGACACGACAGGTGCCATCTGCGGGCAATTAGCCGGGGCGTATTGGGGCGAGTTTGGTATCTCTCAGTCGTTGCGGGCGGGCTTGGCACGCATGGATCTGTTGGACAAGGCGTTGGCGGGAGTCACGGAGCCGATGCGATGAGACGATTCATTCCAGCCGAGGAACTGAAGCAATCCTACGACGTATTCGGCCACTTCTATTCGGTCGAGATCGCTTCAGGTGAAATCGTCGAGTGCAGAAGCGTACTGGAGATTGCCGACAAGGCTCGAACACCTAATGATTCTGTGGAGTTGTCGAAGCGAAAGCCCGATGCGGTTTTCATCATGATGAATCCCGGCTCATCCCAACCGTTGGTCGAGGTGAACAACCGAATTCCGGCTGAGGCAATCCACGAATTGCCCATCTCGTTGGTTCCGACGAAACCCGATACCACGCAATATCAAGTGATGCGGCTCATGCACTTTTGCGAATGGCGACACGTCAGGGTTCTGAACCTATCGGATCTGCGAGGTTTCAAGAGCGGTGAGTTCTTCAAGCAGTTCAAACGCTTAGAGGAAGCAGCCTCATTCGATTCGCATTCGATTTTTTCTGGACCACGAAAGAACGAACTGGATTTGAAATTCCCCGAGCACGACGCCATACCCGTAATCCGTGCTTGGGGAGTGAGTGCGGAGCTAGACCCACTGATTGAACGCTGCACATCGACACTCTCAAAGACCAAGACCGTCAGGGGGCTGATGAAAGAAGGGACAACGAACAAATTCCTTCATCCGTTGCCCTCTTTGCAAAGTCAAAAATTGGTGTGGGTCAGTCGAATGGTCGAGCAGTGCCAAGAGTCGAGGTCGTCACTTCTCCTGCCCGAAGATCTTCCCGTCCAAGAACCCCGCCAAGCTCGCAGCTTCGTCTGTGCCGATCCGCAGCGTGCTGCCGTTTTTGAAGCGGACCACGACGCAGGCACGCCCCCACAGGTTCCAGACCCAGCCGCCCCGGATGCTCATGTGGATGCCCCATCCGTCGAGCAGCAATGTCCGATCGACTTCAACGCTCACGATGTCGTCGTATCGAACAGTCCTGCGGAATAACGCAATCGGGCCGAAGCGGATCGCCAGCACTTCGCCCAGGTCCACGACTGACAGGTGGTGGAACGAAGCTGCAACCACCATCAGCAGCAGACCAATGGGCGGGAAGAGCCATTGAATCGGCGGTGCGTCGTGGACGAAGGCACCCCACGCAAGGAACACGACGGCAAGTGCGTAGACCAGCCAGTACAGCGGGGAATTCTGCGTGTATGAGTATCCGGGAGTGGCTGAGTCTGTCGTCATCGGTTCAGTTTCTTTGGGTTCGAGACGATCCGCCAGCGTCCAGCGAAGGGGTTCATGGGCTTCGGGTTTGATTTCGCCATCGTCCGACACCAACTCGTCCAAGTGATCCGTCAAGTTCCTTCATCAGTTCAGCCCGTCGCCGCTCAATGACTTTCAAGCGAGTGGTGAGTGTCTTGGCTTCTTTATTGAGGTCAGCCAACTCCTTTTGGAGCTTCTTCTTGTGCAGGTGGTCCTGCCCGCTCCTGTCTCGGATGAGTGATTCGACTTCGTGCCGCAAGAGCCGATACCACGGGTTGCCGTGCATGTTGCTTACTCGGAATTGCAACTTGCCGACTCGGATGGCAGCCCTGATCTCCTCTTGCGTCAAACCAAACTCCTGCCGAGCCGACTTGTCGCTCAGAGTGGCCCCTGTTCGTGACCACATCGAATCGTCACCGTCCATGTTTCGTTTCTCCGCTGCGACGTTATCGTGGATTGATTCTCCTGTTCCGTGTCGCATTTTCGAGTTCTTCTTCGCCCTTGCTCGTCATCCTGAGAGCCGATCTGCCGGGATATACGGGATCAGCCCTTTGTGAAAGGCCATCTCCTGCACTTCTCGGGGAGCATCTCGAACATCCATGATGAATCCGTTGACCTGAAGCATCCACACCATCGGGTTGTCATCCAGACGGCTCGGCAAGCTCCAGTTCGGATCCAACTGGTACATCTTGAACATCTTGCGGATGGATGCCAGCTTTGCGGCCCCGCTGCTGGGGCTGGTCCCGAGGTAGTGGTCGATGTCCGTGGATCGCATGTAAGGCGTCTGGCTCTTGTCCTGTAGGAAGTTGACGCCGCCAATGGCTCGCACGATTCCGCTGGCCCAGGCATTCAGGTTGCCTTGTAGCAGTGGCGAGGGACGCTTGCGGCCCAGCTTCTCGGCCAGCTTGCGGCAGAGAACGGCGTACTCATCGTTCAGATGCTCTTTGCAAAACTGGTCGATCAAGCCGATGACGACGCCGAGCGACTCGTCTTTTTGCTCTTTCGACGGCGGCTTCGGGAGTGGCTTGGCCTTCGGCACTTTCGCAGGCAAGGGCGTGGCCGACATCGGCAACGATGTGACGATCCCGTGCCGTTCCTTGGCCTCCTTGAAATCCTCGTTGAGATTCCTTCGGATGCCGGAACCGAACGAAATGTTGAAGCTGCTCATCAAGCCGTCGTAGACGATGGTGTTCTTGAACGGTAGCAGGACGGTCTGAACGAGGACCGGCAGGGTTGGGCCGGTCATGTCCTCGAATGGTTGAGACAAAGCCAAGACGCCATAAGCGATAACTGGAGAGGTCGTCGAGAGGAACACGGTGTACTTTTTGAGATCACGGAAGATGTAGAACCGGCCCGTCACCGAATACCGCCAGGCACGAACGATGTCGAGTTCGTCTTCCGAGAGCTGGGCCGGGTTTTCAGTGACAAAGGACTCGATCAGATCGAGATTGGTGTTTAATGCCTCACGGACTTTGACTCGGACCTCGGGCGACAGGGCGGCGAATTCCTCGGGCGTGTTGATCCGATCCGGAAGCACCTGGAGGCGCTGGTTCACGAAGAACATCAGCGTCCGGTGCAACCTGAAGAACAGTTCGAGTTCGTGCGGAGGCAGCAGCATAGGGGTTCAACTTTTGGGGACAGTTCTCGATCGTGTGTTGGTCGACATCCGTCATGCTTAACCCTCTTCGAGATGGTTCTCGCAATCGATCAGGATCGCCTCGGCTTGTTGTTCATTCAACAGACCGAGGGCCAGATGAGCGGCCACGTCACAGAGCGTGAAGGCCATCATCGGTCTCTGCTCCAAGCCGTGGTCGTTCCCATCCGGGTCGGGTTCACAATGTAATTGGCCAGAGCCGTTTCCACCACTCGTTCGGCGGCCTTTCCCGTGGACTTCTGACCTCGAAACTTCAGGCACACATGCGGGGCCAAATGGTAGAGGTTGGAGTCAGTCAGGGGTGTTCACCATCGCCTGAAACGCCTCACTCGGCTGACCGTACTTGTCGGATTTGCTGGTAGCAATCGCCGACAGCAGGAAGTTATTGAGTTTGAATGATCCGAGAGTCCGTTGAAGAACTCGTGGTGGCTGCGAAGTCGAAGTAACGTCGAGTTCTTGCCCGAGATTCACTGATGGGACGAAGTATCATGAGGCGTTCTCGACTGCGATTCGTGTGGCTGGTGATCCTCGCAATCGGTTGTGGCTCCGTGACAGTCCCCCCCTCAGCTGACCAACGGGGATTCGTGACCCATGTGTACAAAGAGTCCAACGGCAACGAGTCAAAGGACATTGTCTTCGTTCCCGCTGCATACGATGGCTCACTTGCAGACCTCCCTGAAACGACCGTTCGAATAAGACGGCAACATCGTCCCCATCGAGAATGGTCCACTCGGCATGCCGTCGACGAGGAGTCTTGTGTAGGCCGTGTACTTCGGGTGCCCTTAGAATCTCACTCTGTCACATCCACGCTCCGTGCGCGCATGTCGTTGAGGGGCGTGTGATGGACACGGGATGAGTTCGATGATGATGCGCGAAGATCAGCGCGAGCGTCGTTCGCGCGACTCCAACATGCACTTCGCGCGCTTCCGATGGCCATCAGAGGCAACTCTTGAAAAAGTTTCCAAAGATTTTCAAACACCGCTTCGAGTCCCGCGCGAGGACTGTTCATGAGGAGACTTCACGCGCGTGATGCGCGTCCTTCGTGAGTGATCGTCATCGGGCTCGCAAATGCTTGAACGCGCTCACTCGCTCGTGCGCATGACACGCTGCAAAAGTCATCGATCATCGATTTCCCCAATGACGAGAGCCACCAAGGACTCACAAAGTGCCAGTGAATTTACAGGCGTATCGCGATGTCGCCGCTGAAAGGCAAGGTCTCATTGAGCATGTCATCAAGGAGCGCGGGCCTGCGCATGATCAAGGTCATCAGTCGATGATCCCATCGCGACAGCGCTCCTCATGACCCCTCGATGAGGAGCGCTGCAGGCACCGCGCAGCGCGACTCGAAGACGCGCGATCAGCGCACTCGTGATGGTCGCAATGAGGGAAACTTTTCTACGACCTGTAGAGATTGTGCGGAAAGTGTCAAGAAAAGGGTTGCATGGTTCAGACAATTTCATACCATTTGCCACATGTGATGTTTGTTCACGAGAGACAACGTTCGGTGGAAGGACCAGACGTTGACTCAAAGGGACAAACGAACTGATCAGGGTTGGTCAGTTCAACTGTTCTCAGTGGCCGTCCATGTCCGTTCAAAGCTCCCGGTAGCCGCGGCAAGGACACCACAGGCACTCTCTGGAAGGATGAGTCTGATGGCTAAGAAAGCAGCAGCGAAGAAGGCAGCAGCTAAGGCTGCACCAGCGAAGAAGTCGGCCGCGAAGAAGGCTGCGAAGAAGAAGTAATTCTGATTCGCACGACTGTGAATGAACGGTCGGTTGGGGAAACCCAGCCGACCGTTTTCTTTTTTGGTAGTAACACCAGTGCGGCAGGCCCCGACTCCCATCGCCTTGGCTTTTACCATCGATTTCGGCTGTCGCTACGCTCTACTGGTGCGAGATCGCATCCCACTGCTCGGGACTTAACCTCCCCCAATTCGGTCGCACCGTCCCGCCGCCGCCCAGATCGACCTCGCTCGTGAGGATTGCTCCGATCGCCTCTGATGTCGCGGGTACCAGCTTCGCGTGCCAGTTTTGGATGCTGGCACTCCATTCATTCGGCCAGCCATCGGTATGAACGACCGTGGACGTCTCGCCGGTGCGGGGATCAACACGCTCCTCGGTCCATGGGCAACACGTATAGCGGGGGCTTGGTAAGAACAAGTGCGACTGGGCCACCGCCATCGATGGAGCCAGGGCTGCGTTCGGATTTCGGAACAGCAGCGGAGCCATGGGGCGCGGATGGAGTCGGTAGGCTGTCGACACGAACATCAGGTCGGTTTCGAGTGCTTCTCGAACGTCCCCCCGCGGACGAAGCATCATCGGCAGGTGGGTGTCACGGTACTCCTCATCGAACATGCGGTCGAGTTCCCTCCGGGCGAGGGCTTCGATGCGCGCTGCGAGAGTGACGTTGCCGCCTGCGACATCGAGAGCCCATGGAGCCAGGTAACGGCGGGCTTCGCGCTGCCGCTCAAGTCGAGCCGCATCTCGAAGTTCATCATTCGGGAGCCACGGTTCATCGCGTCCGTCCGCACTGGGATCGATCACCGGAAGCACACGCTGCCAAGGGTCTTGTTCGCTCCCCGGTCCCACCATCCGTCCGGTCGCAGTCCACAGCACAGCGACGAGGGGACCTTGTGGCCCGTCGGGATTCGTCGCAGCGCTCGGCCCGCGCCACGCACCGCTGGTTCGCGCGATATCGCGAACCATCTCATTCGCCAGACCCGGCATTCGATCGACGACGGCATCGCGAAAGG
>JAYSVZ010000647.1:0-11384 GCA_043718305.1 Planctomycetota bacterium
CTTCATCGGCACCGTCGAGGGATCGGCGGGCATCGCCAAGATTCACGAGCTTCGCGAAGACTTGACCAGCGAAGAACGCTTGAAGCGAATTTTGACCGAACTGTTGCAGTCTGGCCGAAGTTGCCTCCTCTTCGATGGTCTCGACGAGGTTCCCTCAGACGCGGGTCGCGCAGCCGTCAGCCGGTTGTTGGAGGACTGCGTCCAGAAATACGGCGAAAACCGATTTGTCGTGACATCCCGTGTGCGGGCCTACACAGGCGACACCATTCTCAAGGGCAACTTCACTCGTTGCGACATTCAGCCCTTCGATGAACAGGATCGGGCCGCGTTCACTCGAAACTGGGTGGCGTTGTTGTTCCACATTTCCCCAGATGCCGTTCAACTGGCGGGAAGCTTGGCCTCAGCGGAATACACAAGCCTAACCACCGGGATTGAACTCAACGATCGCATTCGCCCGTTGGCGGTCAACCCGCTGCTGTTGACGGTGATCGCCATTGTCCATTGGAACCGGAAACGGTTGCCGGAACAGCGGGTCGATCTCTACGATGAATGCGTCGATGTACTACTCGGCCAGCGTAAGGAGGCGGAGCAGACCCAAAGGAGCCGTCAACTCCTCGAAACCGGGCAGGAAGACGGGAAACGCGAGGAGCGAGCCTGGGTCCGGAAGCGGTTTTCCGAGATCGCACTCCACATTCTCAGCCAGGACGCCGACCAGGATGAGGCAACCAAAGCTGATGTGATTCAACTTCTCGCTCCACGATTCATTGACCAAGGAGCCTCCGGGGCCGAACAAGCTGCAGCTCGGGCAGAGATGTTCCTCGAACGACAGGAGTTACGCAGTGGGCTGCTTGTCAGCCGCCGCGCCCACAGCTATCGCTTTGTGCATCTCACCTTCCAGGAATTTCTCGCCGCATGGCAATTGTCGAATCGGGAATTCGATGAAGTCAAAGGGATTATCGCTCCCCGGCTGCGTCTCGCGAAGTGGTTTGAAACCCTACAGTTGCTCGGTGGTCTTTGGGCGAAAGAGTCCGATGAGAAAGTGGACCGTTATGTGGCTTGGCTGCTCTCGCAGTGGGGAACCACGATCGCCGAACGGGCACCGATCGTGGCCCTGAGCGCGAACATCGCCAAAGACAGTTCGGGCATCGCGGAACTGAAATCGGAAACACGGAAGCGGCTCACCGAATGTGTCGAAGCAACTCTCGACGCATTCCGCCGAGGTTCAGGTGTCCCCGCAAAGACGCAAGTCGAGATTCTGGAAGCGCTGGGCCAATTGGGTGCTGCGGTCAAGTCTCACTTGATGAATGCGATCAAAGCCAGCTTGTACCAAGTGCGCCGACGGGCGATCGAAATGCTGTTGCCGCATCTCTCGGACGATGAACTGTTTGGCATGACGTACATCTTTCGCGATGCCAGTCGTGAACCGATATGTCGCTATGTACACGCCTTGAAAGAGCGAGATCCAGACCGGACAGCTCGTGCCGTCTGTTGCCTGAAATACATTTCTGATACATGCGCTGGAGGGATCTATAAGTCAGCGAATGGAGTCGGTGAGGTTGACAGAGTCTTATTGACACACGTGACAAATCAACACGGCAGTTATTATGGTAATAGTCGCAGATTATCACTGAGAGGATTGGTTTGTACTTGGCCAGATAGCACAACAAGGCAATTGCTCATGGTGAGCTCTGTCGCGGACCGCTCTTCCCAAGTACGTGAGGCAGCCCTGTCATTATTGGCCAATAGAGACGCTTGGGCCAACGATGAGACTCGACAGTTCCTCAAAGTGCGAGCGGTCGAGGACTCCGACAATGATGTGCGTAAGGAAGCCCTGTCACTGTTGGCCAAGAGAGACGGGTGGGCCGACGATGAAACTCGGCAGTTCCTCAAAGTGCGAGCGGTCGAGGACGCAGACAATGATGTGCGAAAGGAAGCCTTGTCCCTGTTGGCCAAGAGAGACGGGTGGGCCGACGATGAAACTCGACAGTTCCTCAAACTTCGAGCGGTCGAGGACTCCGCCGTTGAAGTGCGAAAGGAAGCACTGTCACTCTTGGCCAAGAGAGACGCGTGGGCCGACGATGAAACTCGGCTGGCACTCAACGGCTTTGCTATCGAAGAGAAGTTCAGTCGTCATACAACATCTGCAATTTCGGTGCTGGCATCGCGCGGTAACTGGATTGAAGACTTGCGAGGCGTGATACGTGATGCCGCTTCTGGAGAATCGCGGGGTTATGCTGCCTTCTTGTGGCTAGGAAGAATCGGTAGCACTAACGAGAACGTCAAGAAACGCGTGTTTTCCAGGGATGCCGATGGACTGAGTCCATATCTGGATCCGTTATTGGCGGTCACATCTGAGCATCTCGACATTGTGGCAAGGAAGGCCGGGATGCAACGAGAAGGTGTCGACCAGGTCATCAGAGAGATGGTTTCTGAACTCGGGTGGGATATCCGCAAGGGGCACACTCCTAAGCCTTGAAACCCTGATGGGGTAAGGGTCGCAAGCTTTGGGACCGACTCAACCTCAACAACGCCAACGAGACGGCGGTTCGCATCGCCCGCGGCGCGCTCTCCTCCATCTGCCGAGCGGTCGGCATCCCCCAGCCCAAAGACAGCTGCGAACTGCATGACCTGCCTCTGCTGGTGAAGGTGGCGTGCAAGAAACGCGATGACAACGACGAGCTGGCGAATGTTGTGAAGGGGTACAAGAAGCGTGACGGAGGAGTGGCCACGACTCCTCCTCCAATGGCCGCTCCCGCCTTCGCCCCCGTTGCTCCACGCAGCAGTACTCCGGCACCCAGCTCCGGAGGGGCACCGTGGAAGAGGTCGTGATAGCTGGCCCTGGGGACATCGCTATGTCCTTGCTGCACAGGGCCACCCCAGCGGTAGCTCCGCTGTCGTATGTGCTGCCGTTCCCGCCGAGCGTCAACCGGTATTACCGGCATGTGGGCTACCGCACGCTCCTGAGCCGCGAGGGTCGAGAGTACCGCGAAAACGTGTGCTCTCTTCTCGCGGGGCGGGTCGGTCAGCCTCTTTCTGGCCAACTCCAGGTCCAACTGGATCTGTTTCCCACGGATGCCCGTCGTCGTGACTGGGACACTCTGACCGAAGGTCAGGCAACTGACACAGTCAGAAAGGCGTATGGGATTCGCTCCAGAACGAGCGGGGTCTACCTCGACGACAGCCAGGTCAAACGAGCTGTCGTTGAGATGCATCCGCCTTGTCGTCCCGGTCACGCGGCAGTCGTCATCCGTCCGTGTGCCTCAGAAACGTAAGCGCGTGTCCCGGTTCTGCTCCCTCTCCCCCGCAAGCGACTCGGCTTTCGGAGAGGACTCGATTGCGGGGGAGAGGGTCGGGGTGAGGGGGCCATATCGCACGCTCCGACCCCTCACCCCCGGCCCTCTCCCCACAGCCACATTGACTCAGAAAGTCGCGTCGCCAGTGGGGAGAGGGGGCAGAGGCAACTGGCTTTCGGCATGCCTAAGACACACACACCTCATCCGTCCGTTCACTCCATCATCTTAAGAAGTCTCTCCATGCCCACGATCGTTCACGAACGCGACATCGCCGATCCCCCCGACCTCGCTCCCGATGATCCGCCACTCATCTTTGAGCGGTTGTTCAAGATCACCACCCCCGACGGCACCGAAGAAACCTACACGCCGGATGAAGCGTGCGACCTGATCGCGAGTCTGGTCTGCGAGCAGTTCTGGGACTGGTTTCTGAATCCTGCGTCGAAGCGCCGATTCAAGCCCCGCATCAAGCTGTACGAGGTCTATTGAACGTGCTGACGCTCCGTCCCTACCAGCAGAATGCGGTCGTTTCGGTGTACCACCACCTGCGGGAACACGACACCAATCCGGTGGTCGTGATTCCGACGGGTGGCGGCAAGACTCCGGTGATGGCCACGATCTGCCGCGACGCCGTCCAGCAATGGAACGGCCGCGTGCTGGTACTGGCTCACGTCAAAGAGCTTCTGCAGCAGTCGGTCGACAAGTTGCGACAGGTCTGTCCTGACCTGCCGGTGGGTGTCTACTCGGCTGGGCTGAAGAGACGGGACACGGAGCATGCCGTGATCGTGGCCGGTATCCAGTCGGTCTACAAACGGGCCTGCGAACTCGACGCGTTTGATCTGGTGCTGGTCGATGAGTGCCATCTGATCCCCGCCGATGGCGAGGGGATGTATCGGCAGTTCCTGGCCGACGCCCGGATCATCAACCCGCAGGTTCGAGTCGTGGGATTCACAGCCACGCCCTTCCGACTGGATGCCGGTCCGATCTGCCGCGAGGACCACTTCCTCAATGCGGTCTGCTACGAGGTCGGCGTTCGCCAGTTGATCGCCGATGGCTTTCTATCGCCCCTGATCTCAAAGGCCGGACTGGCGAAGGCCGACACATCGCAGCTGCACGTCCGGGCGGGCGAATTCGTCGCCAGCGAAGTCGAACAGGCGATGGACGACACCGAACTGGTGGAGTCCGCGTGCAGTGAACTCGTCGAAGCAACGCGGGATCGGAATGCGGTCCTGATATTTGCCAGTGGAGTCAAGCACGGACGGCATGTCAGCCAGGTGCTGGCGGAGAAGCACGGCATCGGGTGCGGGTTCGTCTGTGGGGAAACTCCCGATGCCGAGCGGGACGAACTCCTCGCCCGGTTCCGAGGCGAGCCGGATGGGCTGTTCCCCCGGGCTCCGCTGAAGTTCCTGTGCAACGTCAACGTCCTGACCACGGGGTTCGATGCACCGAATGTCGATTGCGTGGTACTGCTGCGACCGACCCTGTCGCCGGGGCTGTATTACCAGATGGTCGGTCGCGGGTTCCGGCTCTTCCCCGGCAAGGCCAACTGACTGGTCCTCGACTACGGCGGCAACGTCCTGCGACATGGGCCAGTCGATCAACTGCTACTCAAAGACAAGTCGAAACTGGGTGAGGGTGAAGCCCCCGCCAAGGAGTGCCCGAACTGCCGGGCGTTGATCGCCTCCGCCTACTCCCACTGCCCACAGTGCGGATTCGAGTTCCCGCCGCCGGAGCGCAAGAAGCACGACGCCCAGGCCTCCCGCGCCGGTGTTCTGGCCGGACAGGTCATCGACAGCGAGTTCGAAGTCCGCGACATCACCTACAGCGTCCACACCAAGAAGGACGCCGAAGAGTCCGCCCCCAGGACGTTGCGAGTCGACTACCGGCTCGGCCTCGACTACTGGGTCAGCGAATGGATCTGTCTGGAACATACCGGCTGGGCACGACGTAAAGCCGAGCAGTGGTGGAAGGTTCGCTCACCCGATCCGGTTCCCGATTCTGCACAACGCGCTGCGGATCTCGCCGAAGCCGGGGCACTCGCCCCCACCGAGTTCGTCACCGTGCGGTCCGTCGCCGGTGAGAAGTTCGAACGCATCATCGCCTGCAAACTCGGGCCGAAGCCCGAGCCGTGTGCGGTCTGGGCGAAGGTCGATCTTTCGGACGTGCCATTCTGAGGTAGCGATGCCCAACCGCTGGACCATGGGTGTTCAAGAGTGTTCGTTCTGCGGTGCCTCGTTGAGGTTCGGCGGTGACGCTCACGAGTGCGGAACCCGGAACACCCGTATCGAGTACGACCTCGCGACCTCAGACGAACACAGGGCACTGCTCTCCGAAGCGGTCCGCAAGGTTTGGGGCATCGACGAGGACCAGTGGTACGCCCAGCGGTCGCATTACCGCGAGATCGTGAATCAGCATCGGAATCGGAATCGGCAACATGTACAGAAAGGCTAAGCCGTGTCTCGCGTGCTGATCATTTCGGACACCCATTGCCCTGGAATGCGGACGGGCTACGTCGACTTCCTCAAGCGCGTGGCCGACAGCTACTCGATCAATCGAGTCGTCCACATCGGCGATCTCGTCGACTGGGCCTCGATCTCGTACCACGAGAAAAGTCCCGCACTGCGGAACGCCTCACTGGAGTATGCCAAGGCCCGTCGGCAGGTCGCCTCAATCACCAAGGCGTTCCCCAAGGCCGACTGGTTGATCGGCAATCACGATGCCCTCACCGAGCGGCAAGCGGTCACTGCCGGGCTGCCACCTGAACTGCTCAAAGACTACGCCGACATGTGGAACGTCGGCTGGTCGAGCCATCCCCGGTTCTCGAAGCTGATCATTGACGGCGTGATCTACTCGCACGGCGACAGCGGGCGAGCCGGTCAAGACGCCGCGTATCAACAGGCCAAAGACAACTTCCGCTCCACTGTCATCGGCCACTTTCACAGCCAGGCCGGAGTCCGCTGGTGGGCCAATCCCGAGTTCCGGGTGTTCGGCCTCTCGGTCGGCTGCGGCATCGATGCCAGTCGCCTGCAGTTCGACTACGGCCGCCGGTTCGCTCACAAACCGATCCTCGGCTGCGGCGTGGTGATCGGCGGCAAACAAGCCTACTTCGAACCCTGGCTGCTTCGCAGCCGTTAACTCTCACCTTGGAATAGGAGAACCATGAGCCTGCTCGCTGCCCTGACCAAACTCGTCGACGACCAACTCGCGCAGGAAGGAATCACGCCCCGACTGCTGGCCATGATCGACCTCTCTGTGGCCTACAGCCCCGTGATCCCGTTCGCGGGCGGAACTCTCGAAAACGCTGTCGATGTCCGAGCGTGGGGCTTTGTCCCCGATGACGATACGCCCAGCCGATTCGAGGTTCTGCACTCTGCAGTCCACAACCCAGTCAACCACGACTCACTCAAGATCATGCGTGCCCGCTACCTGCTGGCCCGCGAAGCCCACCTTGCCCCAATCTACGAAACCCTCTTTGGAGAACCCGATGCTGACGACTCTGACCCGAGTGCAATCTGTGGAAGTCCAAATCAAGAAGACCACCACGCAGACTGCGGTCCCGCTGATCTACATCGCAGCTGCATTCTCAGAACCTGATCCGGTCGCGAACACGAAGCACGCGATCCGCATCGCCGACGCTCTGCTGAAGGCCGGATTCACGCCACTGGTCCCGCACCTGACGATGCTGTGGGACATCGTGTCTCCCAAGTCGTACGAGACGTGGCTCGACTACGACCGCGAACTTCTCGCCCGCTGCGATGCCGTCCTCCGCGTCCCCGGCTACTCGGTCGGAGCGACGCGCGAAGCCAGGTTCGCCGACAGTCTCGACATCCCCGTCATTCGTCCCAGCTCCGCTTCACCCGAGGACTGTGTCCGCGCTGCCCTCAATTGGGAGGTGTTTGGATGATTTGTTCGCTCTGTTTGAGCCGCCCCTGCGACGACGGCGACTCCATCGGGAGTCGCCAGGGGCTGTGTCAGGACTGCTGGGAAGCCGCCTGTTCGGCCTCCTGGTGGGAGGCCATCGCCGCACTTCCGACTTTGGAGGAACTCACCTTGATGACCGAGCATGATCTCCCCCGCCTCTACGATCCGGAGGCCAGCGACGAGAACCCGAAAGACCGGGCCTCCGCTGCCAAGCCCCCGCTGCACCTGATCCCGCCCGCTGCGGAGATCCTCGAAGCAGTCGTGATGGGATTCGGAGCTCGCAAATACGGCCCCTTCAATTGGAGAACCTCCCCCATCCGGGCCACCGTCTACATCGCCGCTGCGAAGCGGCATCTCGCCCAGTGGCTCGATGGGCAGGACGACGACTCGGAGAGCGGAGTCTCGCATCTGGCCCATGCCCGAGCCTGCTTGGGCATTTTGCTCGATGCACAATCACTGGGGAAGGTCGTCGACGACCGTCCCCCGCCCGGCGCGGCACACCAGTTGATCATCAACAACACCAAGAGCCACGAACTGGAAACACCGTGACGGTCGAACTCACGCCAGTCATCCCTCTCGAAGCCGCCCGCGAGTACGTGCGCCGGGGCTGGCGCGTCGTGCCGATCCCGTTCAAACAGAAGGGAGCGAAGATCGACGACTGGGGCAAGATGGCTCTGACCGAGGTGGAACTGCCCGCCTACTTCGATCAGCCAGCCAATATCGGTTTGATCCTGGGTGAGCCATCGGGCTGGCTCGTGGATGTCGATCTCGACTGCCCCGAGGCGATCGAGATCGCGGAACAGTACCTGCCCCCGACCCCAGCCGTGACCGGTCGACCCAGCAAGCCCCGGTCGCACTACTGGTATTACGCACCGGGAGCCGTCACAGCCAGACATGCCGATCCGGTCACCCGCAAGATGGTCGCCGAGTTTCGCTCGACTGGCGTGCAGACGGTCGTCGGTCCGAGCATCCATCCCGATGATCGGGAACCATACGAGATCCTGACCGCCGAACCAGCCACGGTCTCGGCCCCGATGCTGGCTGCGTGCGTCGAAGCACTCGCCAAACGGGTGATCGAACTGCGTTACGGGACACTGTCAGCCAAACCGGAACCCGTTCGCGTCCCCGACGCGACCAGTCGCGTGGAGTTGCCCGTTGATCTGGAACGTCGAGCATTGGCTTACCTCGCCAAACTCCCGCCCGCGATCAGCGGCCAGGGCGGCCACCCCGCGACCTACGCCGCTGCCACAGCTCTCGTCCACGGGTTCGGCCTCGACCCGGAACTGGCACTGTCGCTGCTCATGGACCACTACAACCCGCGCTGCCAACCAGAATGGACCGAGAAGGAACTACGCCACAAAGTCGAAGACGCCGCCTCCAAACCGCACACCCGCCCCCACGGCTGGCTCCGTGACCAGGAACGCGAACCAGTGCCAGAGGACACCTCCGTCGATATCTCGGCGCTGGTCGGACTGGCCAACGGAGTTACGAAGCCCACACTCCCGATCGCAGTGCCAAGTGATATCGAATCACCAATCAGTGCCGATCCGGGGCCTGTGCCGGACAATTTGCTGCACGTGCCAGGGTTCGTCGAAGATGTGATGGAGTACTCGCTCCGATCGGTCAAGTATCCGAATCGACCGCTGGCATTTGTCGGAGCTATTGCCCTCCTCGGCGCTCTCACCGGTCGCAAGGTCACTGAACCGGGCAACGTTCGGACCAACGTGCAGATCCTGGCTCTCGCCAACTCCGGCGTTGGCAAGGACGGACCGCGCAAGGTCAATGCAAACGTCCTGCTCCATGCTGGTGAGGCCCGGAAGCTGGGGGGCAAGTCCTCCAGCGGCGAAGGGATCGAGGATCGGCTCATTCGGCATCCGATCGTGCTCAAGCAGGATGATGAAATCGACACACTCTTTGAGAACATGCGAGACAACAAAGAGGCCCGCTACCGCAACCAGTTCAGCATCCTGCTGGAGTTGTTTGGCGAGGCAGGCGCATGGCGGCCGATCCGCGACAAGGCGGGAAAAGAGAGCGGACTGATCTACCAACCGCATCTCGTGCTGTTCGGTACGACAACACCCAGTGAGTTCTACGCCTCTCTGTCGGGGAAGATGCTCAACAAGGGCCTGCTGGCCCGCATGATCACCATCGAAGCCGGGGAACGCAGCCCGCGGAACAACTCCGCCGTCTGGAGTGATCCCCCAGACGACATCGTGGCGGTCGCCAAGGCATGGTCAGAGTTCCATCCACCCAACTGGGGCAACCTGAGCGACCAATCATCGAGCAACGCCCCACCATTCGTCGCCCCGTTCACCGATGAAGCCCACAAGGCGATCGTGGCTTTCTCCGCAGAATGCGATGCGGCCTACCACCGAGCGTTCAAAGCCGGAAACGAACCGGTCATGGCGATCTGGGCCCGCGCCGTCGAGAAGGCAACGCAACTCTCGCTGCTCTACGCCTGCTCTCTCCACGGGACAAGCCCCATCATCGAACTGCCCGCCGTGACCTGGGCCAGAATGTTCATTCGCCACACGATACTCCGCACGATCTATATGCTCGGACAGCTGTTCCACGAGAGCGAGTTCGAGATGAAGTGTCAGGCGGTGATGGCGACATTGACGGCCTGGAGCAAGCAAAACGGTCACGAGTGGATGCCATACCATTTGATCACCCGGAAGCACAGATGGCCGCCGCGCGAACACGAAGCGATTCGCGAGGCGCTCGTCGATCAGCGTCTGATCGAGGTCAATATGGTTAAGTCATCCGGGCGACCTGGCTTCGTGTACCGACTCCAAACTGCGGCATCAGACAGTCCCGAGTAAGCGACTTCTCTGCGCGCAGAGAACCTTTTCTCCAAAATCGATGCGCAAATGAATGTTGATCGGACAGCTTTTCTCCTTGGAGAAAAGGTCTTCTCGCCAGACCGCGAATGGAGAAAAGGTCGTTGCCGTAAGTCCAGGAGAATCAAGGAGTAGGAATAGAGAAAAGTGTTCTTACCCCCCTTTTCTCCTTCTCACCATGTACCCCTCTCTCAGACTGATTTTCCCAATGCCCGCGTTCCGGCGCGCGTGATTGATGGAGAAAAGGTGAAAAGGTCTGACCCACATCCCACCAGGAATCACACATGCCACGCTGCTGTTTCGACTGCGACTTCTTTCACATCGAAGGCCACGATGTCAGTGAACTGACCGAAGCCGATTGGCAGGGTGGGTGCGCCGAAGGCGAATGTCGCTTCCATCCACCGGTGCTGGGACCGGAGATCGAACGCGATGGTGATACCTTTCGATGCTTTGGCGAGTTCCCCAAGGTGTTGAGCAGCGACTGGTGCGGTCAGTTCCAACCACGAACCATGTGAAGCCGTCACGTCGCCCACGTTCGCGAGTGCGGCGTTCGGGTTCGACGAGCGAACGTTCACTCGATCGGCGCATGAACGCGACTGGTGGCCAACGGGTGGCCCACAACGCGACGACGCCTACGTCCGTAGGTACTCCCCCGGCCACACGTGCAGGTGATGCCAGAGGGAACCGTGGTGGTCATAGGCAGAGTTTCTTTCAAGTGTCCGGTTTTTCGGCGGGTTCTTGGCAACTGGTTACGGCCCCTCATGTTCCGTCGGAGTTTCTGTGGCAGTCCGCGAATCACGGTGGCCCCCGCTGGCCATTCGCCTGCTGGTCGCCATCGCGGCCCGTTCGCCGGATCAGACTCCGATCCGGTACGAACCGGCGGTCTGGTTTCGTCAGCGGGCCTCGGCTCGGAACCGTAGCCGCTGGTCGCGTTGGACGAGGCGGCTGGCCAGTGCCGGGTTGGTTCGCCGCGTCTCCGAGCCATCTCGCGATCGCGTTCGCCACGTCGGAGTGACGCCCAGCGGTCGAGATTGGATCGACGAACACTGCGGTCCGGGAGCGTCGTCGGACCTCGACTGCGAATGGGATCACGAACAGCTTCCCCCACACACCTCACCATTCCTGAAGGACACGCCATGATTGCAACTGCCATGACCATCGAAACCTGGCCCATCGACCGACCGCAGCCGTATGACAAGAACCCGCGTCTCAACGACGACGCGGTCGAGGTTGTGGCGAAGTCGATCCGCGAGTTCGGCTTTCGGCAGCCGATCGTCGTCGATGAGGCCGGTGTAATCATCATCGGGCACACGCGGCTCAAGGCGGCGAAGTC
>JAYSVZ010000648.1:0-3645 GCA_043718305.1 Planctomycetota bacterium
TTTCAGCCCGCCAAGAAGAAACCCGTTGAGGAAAACGTCATCGAACTCGATGACTTGGATATCATCGAAGATTAACGCTCCCTCAACACATCAGGTCTAGTTGGAGTCCAGCCTTGAGGCTGCTCCAGACAGGCTGAAGCTCGAACTCCCACTCATCACGCCCCCGGAAGACCATCCCATGACTCCTCACTCCATCGGTTTCATTGGTGCTGGCAAAATGGCCACGGCCTTGGCGGTCGGATTTCTCAAGGCGGGCTTGGCCACCCCGGAGACGCTTCGGGCCAGTGATGTCTATGGTCCTGCCCGAGGAGCATTTGCCGATGCCACGAAGGGAGCTGTCACAGCCTCAAACGCCGAGGTGCTTCACAATAGCCGTGTGGTGATTCTCGCGGTCAAGCCCCAGCAGATGGAGGCGGCCCTCCATGAAGCTGGGGCGGCGTTGACTGCTGATCATCTCCTCATTTCGATTGCCGCGGGTGTCCCGCTGGCGAAGATGTTGAAGTGGCTCGGGCGCGATGTTGTCCGCATCGTTCGAGTGATGCCCAACACGCCCGCCCTGGTCCAGGCCGGAGCTTCGGCCTTTTGCATCGGAGGCCGCGCCACCCGCGAAGATGCCCTACTGACCTACCAACTCTTTGCGTCCGTCGGAATCGCCTTCGAGACGAGCGAGTCGCTCCTCGACGCGGTGACCGGCCTTTCGGGAAGCGGCCCGGCCTACGCCTTTCAGATCATTGAGGCCCTGAGCGATGCGGGGGTCCGCGTCGGCCTGCCCCGCGCGATCGCCACGCAACTCGCTGCTCAGACGCTCTACGGTGCCGCCAAAATGCTCCTGGAAACTGGTGAGCACCCGGGAGTTCTCAAAGACTCCGTCACCAGTCCCGGCGGAACCACGATTGCCGGACTGCATGAACTCGAAAAGGGGGGGCTGCGGGCGGCTCTCATCAACGCCGTTGTCGCAGCGACAGCTCGTTCCGTGGAACTGGGACGCTCGTAAACCTTCACCGCTTCGCCCCCCTCCCTGAATCAAGCTCTGACACGATGCCTCGTTTTCGAATTTCCTCCCGGTCACCCTGATGGTTGGCAGCAAAAAAACACGGTCGACCTCGCTGATGGGAAACCATCAGAAGTGCTGGCTTTGGGGGCGGCACGCGGTATTGGAACTGCTGCGAGCGGATCAGTGGCATCCCCTGGAGCTGGGAATCGCGGAGAACTTGCCGTCGACGGATCTCAAGGAGATCGAGCGATGGGCAGAGCGACGAAGCTGCCCGGTCGAGGTCTGGTCGGACATCGAACTCGAACGTCATTGCCGAGCATCGGATCATCAGGGCCTGATCGCTCGTATGCCCGAATTTCCCTATCGCGCGGCGCGTGATCTCGTCGCAGCTCTCTCACCGACGGGCTGGTGCGTCCTGCTCGACGGGATCCAGGATCCATTTAACTTTGGCGCGATCCTCCGCTCGGCAGAGGTCCTCGGTGCCAGCGCCGCTTTTGTCGGAACCGCTGGGCAATGCCCCGTCAATTCTCAAGTCGTCCGCAGCTCCGCCGGTGCTGTGTTGCACTTGCCACTGGGACGAGCGACAACGGTGGCTGAGATCGCCGTGGCATTGAAGTCGCGAGGGATGCGAATCTGCGGAGCGTCTGAAAAGGGAAAACTCGCCCCGAGTGAATGCGACTTGACCGGACCAGTCTGTCTCGTGATCGGCAACGAAGGTCGGGGTCTGTCGCCCGAGATCCATCGACTTTGCGACCCCCTCTTGACGATCCCTCAAACCGGGCGTGTCGGTTCTCTGAACGCAGCCGTCGCAGCGGGGATCTTGTGTTACGAAGTGGCTCGGCAGAGGCGCAGTTGAATGATCCGTTGAGGACCGCCATGAGTGACCAACCACCGGTCGGTCGACTTGGCCCCATCCCTTCATGGCTCAGACGTTGGACGACACACGCGGCTTACGCCAGAACTCACCACGGAAAAAGGAGATGCCGTGCCATCGTGGTCGACTCGTTGCTATAGTTGAGTCAGACGCGATGAGTTTTGGAGCGCGGAGTGCTTCCGGAATCATCACCTCACTGGAAGCTGTGGAAGAGACCATGAAGAAGTGCATGCGGTGTACGAAGCCAGCCACGCTTCACATCACCGAGATTCACGAGGCAAAGGCCCAGGTGGTTCACCTGTGCGAGACGTGTGCTCAGAAGTATCTGAGCTCGGTCGAAGTCGGCGGTATGCCACAGCATGCGGACGATGACGATGAGTCCGCCGATGAACTGACCGCCGAAGCCGAGGCCCTCCGCACCGAAGAAGAGGAGGCCGCTTCGCCGGTGTGCGGCTCATGTGGAATTAGCTTCAAGCAGTTTCGCAGCGTCGGAAGGCTCGGCTGCCCGCAGTGTTACACGTCGTTTCATGATGAGCTGCTCCCACTGCTGGAAAGCATTCATCAGAAGACACAGCATGTTGGAAAGTGTCCCCCCGAGACCTCGCAGAGCGTACTCAAGCACCATGAAATGGTGCGTCTGCGAAATGAACTCAAGGCCGCCGTGGAACACGAGCGGTACGAAGACGCAGCTCGGTTGCGGGACGAGATTCAACAATCGGAAGCCAGCGGAGCCGGGACGGTCATCTGATCCGGCTCCCATCGCACAACGGACCACCCGCAAATAGAACGAGGACAGCGGTGCTTGATTTTGACGTTTTGACGCGCAGCAGTGGCGAATGGCTCCGAGGCATCGGTCCGGAGTCGGATGTCGTCGTCTCGAGTCGCGTTCGCCTGGCCCGGAATTTGGACCGCTTTGCCTTTCCGCCGCAATCGACGGAAGCCGTCAAGGGGGACGTGGAGGCGGTCCTCCGGGGACCAGTCGCGGAAGTTCTCCCCAGTGGATCGACCGGCTATGTCCGTATCGATCCCCTTGAGACTCTGGAGCGGCAGTTCCTCGTCGAACGGCAATTGATCAGCCGCGAACACTCCGAATCGAAGGGCCCCCGTGGGACCGGGATCGGCCCGCAAGAATCGATCAGCCTGATGGTCAATGAAGAGGACCATCTCCGGATGCAGGTGCTCCGCAGCGGGCTGGCCCTGGAAGAGTGCTGGCAAGAGATCAGCCAGATCGATGACCGGCTCCAGCAGCAGGTGAAGTTCGCTTTCAACCCGGAGTTTGGGTATCTCACCTCGTGCCCGACCAACGTCGGAACCGGCATGCGAGTCAGCGTGATGCTGCACCTTCCCGCGCTTGTCATGACCAAGGAGATTCAAAAGGTCTTCCAGTCGATGCACCGGATGGGGCTGGCGGTTCGCGGGCTCTATGGGGAGGGGAGCCAGGCGATGGGGGACTTCTACCAAGTCTCGAACCAGGCCACGCTGGGGCGCTCCGAAGCGCAGATCATCCAGGAAACCCGCGAAGTGATCCCCGACGTTCTCGAATACGAACGCCGCACCCGCCGCGAGATGGTCCAGCAGAACCCCGATAAGCTGCATGACAAGGTGTCTCGGGCGATCGGCATTCTGCGGAACGCGCGAACGATCACGTCGGAAGAGACGATGCACTTGCTCTCGAGCGTGCGTTTGGGAATCAACTTGGGTCTGATCGAGGGGATCGAGATTCCAACGATCAACGAGTTGTTCATTCACACCCAGCCCGCGCATTTGCAGATGCTGA
>JAYSVZ010000649.1:0-3637 GCA_043718305.1 Planctomycetota bacterium
CGATTTGTCTCCCGGGCAACGGTGCAGTGCGATCCTTCCGCTGCTGCTGCTCTCCGGCGACTATCCGCTCGTCATCGATCAGCCAGAGGAAAACCTCGACAATCGGCTCATTCGCCAGGTGATCGTGAATATCCTTGCCAGCATGAAGCTGCGGCGCCAAGTCATTATCGCAACGCACAACCCAAATCTTCCTGTTTTGGGGGATGCGGAACAGTGTGTTGTCTTGCAAGCCAGCGGACGCGACCTGTCACGATTGGTCGCGGTGGGCAGTCTCGATTCACCGCATGTCGCCCGTTACATCACCGACATCATGGAAGGGGGTCGCGAGGCATTTCAGTATCGGCAATCAATCTATCAGACACATTGGGAGACAGAGGTCGACGAAGGTAAACATGCCGACTAAATGAAGACTACGACATCCAGAAGTCCGTCAGGCATGCAGTCCAGCGATTTCGCAAGATTGTGTCGTCAGGCTTCTCATTGATCGGCTTCATTGAAGTGCTCAGGACGTCCGGAATTACATGATGACTTGAAAAGTGATTCATCGTCTCTGTCTCTACTCAACCGCCACCAGCGGCATCAATCCCTCCATCCCTCTCGCCGCTTGGCATTGTTCATCGCCCGGTTCCATGCCGACGGAGCAGTTCGGGCGGGTGGGGTAGATCGAGCAGCGGTTGTCTGGATTCAGGAACGCACACGGCGACCCGCAGGCGAGGTAGGCCGCTTTGAAGTCGTGCTGGATCTCATACACCATCTGATGCACTGACTTGCCGCGATGGTGGGCGTCGGCGTCGATGAGTCTTGGCTCTCGCATCACGTCGAGATCATCGGCCTCGACGATCAAGCTGCCCTTGCAGCAGGCCCCGCATTGGTCGCATTCGTAGTGTTGCATACGCGGGGGAGCGTACCACAGATTCGGCCATTGCGCTCGCAGCCGACCTTCGGCAATGTGTCACATGGCAGTCCATTCCGGATTGCCATGCCTGAGAGCAGCTCTCATTCAAACCACTGGAGGTTCATCATGGCCAAACGCCAACCCGCAGCTACCCCGCCGGAGCAGCCACGCCCGAAACGCCCGCCGCCGGAAATGAAGTTCTCGGTCGGGGGGATCGGTGTCGCTGTGTGGCTGAACACTGTTGACACGGACCAGGGCAAATGCCCATCGCTGATCCAGAACAATCGCGGACTTACCAGCGGGAGTACAAACGACTCGTGCGGGCGGGGGCCTGTCTAAGATGGTCAATCTGCTATTCGTGGAAGACGACGACGCCCTGACCAAGCCGGGCGTGGTGCGATCGATGTACGACCCCACGGCAGGCACCGGCGGGATGCTGTCAGTGGCCGGGGAGCATCTCGCCGAACTGAACCCCGATGCGCGGCTGGTGATGCATGGGCAGGAGCTGAACGCCGAATCCTACGCGATTTGCAAGGCCGACATGCTCATCAAGGGGCAGGACATCGGCAATATCATCTTTGGCAACACGCTGTCGGCGGACGGGCTGCCGGGGCAGCACTTCGACTACATGCTGTCCAATCCGCCATTTGGCGTGGAATGGAAGAAGATCGAGAAGGAGATCCGCAAGGAAGCCGAGCAGCAGGGTTACAACGGGCGATTCGGTCCCGGCCTGCCGCGTGTCAGTGATGGCTCACTGCTGTTCCTGATGCATTTGCTCTCCAAGATGCGACCCGCCAAAGATGGCGGCAGCCGGTTTGGCATCGTCCTGAATGGCTCGCCGCTGTTCACCGGCGGGGCGGGTTCCGGCGAGAGCGAGATCCGCCGGTACGTGCTGGAGAACGATCTGGTCGAGGCCATCATCGGCCTGCCGACTGATATGTTCTACAACACCGGCATCAGCACGTATGTCTGGATCGTCAGCAACCGCAAACCCAAAAACCGCAAGGGCAAGCTCCAGCTGATCGACGCCAGCAGCTTCTGGCAGAAGATGCGCAAGAGTCTAGGCAGCAAACGCAAGGAACTCGCTCCCGAGCAGATCGACCAGATCACCCAGCTGTTCGGCCAGTTCAAAGTAGCCTGGCTGGTCGATGGGAAGCTGAAGACCGGCAAGGCCCCCGCTGCCGGTTCATCGACCACGCCCCCCACGCCCCCCACTCCGATCAGCCGCATCTTCCCGAACACCGAGTTCGGCTATCGGACGATCACCGTCGAACGTCCTGAGCGTGACGACAAGGGCCAGATCGTCAAGGCCACGAAGGGCAAGCTGAAAGGCCAACCCCAGCCCGATGCCAGCCTGCGTGATACCGAGAACGTCCCGCTGAGCGAGGATGTGCAGACCTACTTCCAGCGGGAAGTCCTCCCCCATGCCGCCGATGCCTGGATCGATCCCGAGAAGACCAAGGTCGGGTACGAGATCCCGTTCAACCGGCACTTCTACGTCTTCCAGCCGCCGCGCTCGCTGGAGGTGATCGACGCCGAGCTGAAGATCGTCACCGACCGCATCCTGACGATGATCGGGGGGCTGTCGAAATGAGCTTTCCGAGATACCCGCGGTACAAGCCCAGCGGCGTGGAATGGTTGGGGAACGTGCCGCAGCATGAATTTCGCCCCGAAGGGGCAGCCACAGATCAGCCCAGGGCAGAGCGTCGCGGCGACAGCCGCAGAGCGCCGCCCTGGGTCCGTGGTTCCGTGTCGATGGTTCTCGCCCTGAAGGGGCGAAACATCGAGGTGAGATCGAACCCGATGATCGAATGGCGAGGGGTGAGGTCGCGGTGGTGTCTCCCTTTCAGGGCTGGCCGTGTCATGGTTTGTGAACCCAGGGCGGCGCTGCGCGGCTGTCGCCGCTGCGCTCTGCCCTGGGCTGGTCTGTGGTGGCCTTTCAGGCCGGAAGGCAAAGGCAGCCGCAGCATCCTGACGATTTTCGGAGGGCTGTCGAAATGAGTTTCCCGAGATACCCGCAGTACAAGCCCAGCGGGGTGGAGTGGCTGGGGACGTGCCGCAGCATTGGCACGTGATGCGGTTCCAAAGGTGTGTCGATGTTGCAGAGGGACAGGTTGATCCGGAGGGTGCCGTCTTTTCACAGATGTCGCTCATCGCACCGAACCACATTGAATCTGGGACGGGACGTCTATTGGGTCTCGAAACTGCAACAGAGCAAGGGGCAGAGAGCGGCAAGTATTTGTGCAAAGCGGGTGACGTGGTTTACAGCAAGATTCGCCCCGCGCTGAGGAAGGTCTGCATTGCCCCCGAAGATTGTCTTTGCAGCGCGGACATGTACCCGCTGCGATCGCATTCCGGATTGATCAATCCGTTCCTGTTTTGGCTGATATTATCGGAAGAGTTCTCGGCTCTCGCCGTGCTTGAGTCCGAGCGTGTTGCGATGCCGAAGATCAATCGCGAGTCGCTGAAGGTGGTAATGTTTTCCGTTCCGCCATCCGTCGAACAAACCTTGATCGTTGACTACCTGAACTACGAAACTGCGACGCTCGACGCCCTGACCGCCGAAGCGGAGCGTGGGATCGAGTTGCTGCAAGAACGCCGGACCGCCCTGATCTCCGCCGCCGTCACCGGCCAGATCGACGTGCGCGGGTTGGTGATCCCATGAGCGGCACGGCGCTAGCCGCCGGTGTTTTCAGGGTTGGGCGTGGGACCGCAGAACCGGCGGCTAGCGCCTTGCCGCTC
>JAYSVZ010000650.1:0-3632 GCA_043718305.1 Planctomycetota bacterium
GAGGGGCAGAACGTAATACAAATGCTGGTGGCTGACCATTGCAGCCCCAGAGTAACCATACAGACAGTGTCGCGACGACCCGGCACATCGAGCACGCTCCGCATCGAGCACGCTCCGCATCGAACACGCTCCGCATCGAACACGCTCCGCATCGAGCACGCTCTCCCAAGTATTTCTATCAGAGCGATTCCGAATTGCAAGCCAATTCCGGATAATTTCAAAGCGGCGACCATGCCTTGGTCGCTGACGGCCTTACGTTTGACGCCCCTGATCTCAATCTGCGATCCTGTCACACTTCGCGAGCTTGCCGCTCGCGAGGTCATCTTCTGCCGGGTGCGGGTTCAGCATGATTGTCAGTCGTCAGTGGCTTCTCGAATACATCCCGCTCGAACTCCCGGTCGAGGAGTGGGCGGATCGGCTCACGATGTCGGGGTGCAACCTCGAATCGATCGAGGCTGCGGGTAGCGACTTCGCCGTTGATCTCGAGATCACCAGCAACCGCGCTGACTGCCTCGGGCATCTCGGGATCGCGCGCGAGTTGAGCGTGCTGCTCGATGCTCCCTTCAGCCGACCGGGGGCGATGGTCGATCCGGTCGCGGATCTCACCGAGAGCGTCACCTCAGTCGAGCTACAGTGCCCGGAGATGTGTCCGCAATACATGGCCCGCGTGCTGCGCGGCGTGAAGGTCGGGCCATCGCCCGACTGGATGGTTGAGCGGCTGCAGACCGTCTTCCCCGGTTACAAGCCAATCAACAACATCGTCGACATCACCAACTACGTCATGCTGGAGTGCGGCCAGCCGCTGCACGCCTTTGACTTCGACAAGCTGGCCGGGAAGAAGATCATCGTGCGGAAGGCCCGCACCGGCGAGAAGCTGGCCGCCATCAATCATGTCGAGTACGCGCTGACCCCTGAGATGTGCGTCATCGCCGATGCCGAGAAGCCGGTCGCCATCGCGGGCGTGATGGGCGGGGCCGAGACCGAGATCACCGCCGGGACCGTCAACGTCCTCATCGAAACCGCCAACTTCACGCCGCTCTCCGTCCGCAACGTCGCTCGGTCGCTGAAGCTGCACAGCCCGTCGTCGTACCGGTTCGAGCGGCAGGTCGACATTCAACAACTCGACTGGGCCAGCCGTCGCTGCTGCGAGTTGATCCAGCAACTGGCCGGGGGCGAGTTGCTTGACGAGCCGCTCGTCGAGGGAGATGTCCCCGACTGGAACCCTGAGCTGATTACGTTACGGTTCGCCCGCGTCGAGGCCGTACTCGGTATCAAAATCCCGGTCGACGAGTGCGTGCGGATTCTCACCAGTCTCGGGCTGCCGGTGATGGGCAAGGTCACGAGCGAGTCGGCCAAGTTTCGTCCGCCGTCGTGGCGGCGCGACCTGACCCGCGAGATCGACCTCATCGAAGAGATCATCCGCATCCACGGCTACGACCAGATCCCCGAAGACCGCCCGATCCCCGTCGTCTCCGGCAGCCGCTCCACCGCCGAACGGGTCCGCGAACGGATCGAACATGTCCTCACCGCTGCCGGGTTCAACGAGGCGTTGACCTTCTCGTTCGTGACCGAGGAACTGGTCAAGACATTCGTGCGCGACGCCAGCCTGCCGGACTTGGTCCTCACGCAAGCCGCTGGAGAGTTCGGCAACCGCGCCCGGAACTCGATCATCCCGAGTCTGCTCGCCGCCCGCCGCGAGAACGAGCGGCAGGGAAACCTGACCGCCGACCTGTACGAGATCGCCCGCGTGTTCCTCGGCACCGATCCGTCGAACCCCGCGACCCAGCCGCTGCGCGTAGCCCTCATCACGGGAAGATCGTTCTTCGAGGTCAAGGGAGTTCTCGAAGCCGTGGCCCGCGCGATCAACCCCGCCCTGACGATCACCGCCCAACCGAGTGCCATCGCGCAGTTCACCCCCGGTCGCGGGGCCGAACTGTCGTTGAGTGTCGCCAAAGAGCGCTCTTCTGCGGAACAGAAGACGACTCTCTGGGGAGTCCTCGGCGAGATCGACCGCAGCTCCGCTCACGTGAAAGACCTGAAGCTGCGCGAACCCGTGACGATTGCCGAGTTCGACCTGCAACCCCTGATCGACCATGCAGTTCTCGTGGCTCACGCTCAACCGCTGCCCGCCAACCCGGCCGTGACGCGCGACCTGAACCTCGTCCTCGATGAGGTCGTCACCTGGGCCACGCTGGAAGCCACCGTGCGAGGTTCCGCCGGTCCGCACCTCGAACAGGTCCGGTTCGTCGACCAGTACCGAGGCAAGCACATCCCGACCGGCAAGAAGTCGTACGTCTTCTCGATGGCCCTAAGAGCTGCGGATCGCACGCTGACCAGCGAAGAGATCGACGCGGTGCAGGCGAGTGTGCTGAAAGCCTGCGAGACCAGTCTCGGGGCAGCCCTGCGCGGCTAAACCAGTAGGCGATGTCGCTCCACGACTGGCATTCCACCTGCGGGACAGCTCGTCAGATTCCCCACCCCGAAGGGCAACGCCGTGAAGGATTTCTCAGTGATCACGTTCGCAAGGTGGCCAACACGTTTCCGGCCCCCTCTCCCCCGCGATCGACGTGTCTTTTGCCCTGTGCGTTTTGCGGGGGAGAGGGTTGGGGTGAGGGGGCCACACCGCTCGCTCAGGCCCCCTCACCCCGGCCCTCTCCCCCCCAGTGAAGTCCTCTCCGAAAGCAGCGCCGATTGTGGGGGAGAGGGGGCAGAACACTGGGATGCGCCTTGCGAAAATCCTTCACGGCGTTGCCCGTTGGGGTTGGAGTTCGCGTAAACGTTCGCAAACCCAGGGTTTCCCGCTACGCGGGCAACCCTGGGCTACGGGGCGTGACCCCTTCGGGGTCGGGGCACTGACTTTCCTAATGCACACATGCCCCGGTGTGGTCGTCTGTGGGCGGCCCCCTCGCTGACGCGTCGGGTTACTGATCCTGGGTACAGTCAATGGGCGAAGGTACGCCCCGCGATCGTTTCACCGCCTCCCGGAAACTGTTAGCTTGAGCAGTGCCCCCCAGGAACCACCACTCATGACATCTCGCACCGACATCCTCCAGCGTATCCGCCGTCACTCCCTGACCAGCGAGCCACTGCCGGAGCATACCCAGGCGGGGGTGCAGTACCCCGACCCCCTCGCGCAGTTCTGCGAGGTCCTGAAGATGGTCGGCGGTCGCGGGGTGCAGGTCGCAACGCTGGCGGACGCTCAGGCCCAGCTGAACGAACTGCCTCAGTATCAGTCCGCGACGAAGCGGGTCTCGGCCTGCCCCGGCGTGGGTGAGACGAACTTTCGAGCGGACCTGGTGACCGACCCGCACGACTTTGAAGATGTCGATTTCGCCGTCCTGCCGGGGCAACTCGCCGTCGCCGAAAACGCAGCGGTGTGGGTGACGGACGAAAATGTCCCGCACCGGGTGCTGTACTTTCTGACGCAGCACCTGGCGCTGGTCGTGCCGAGTCGGGCGCTGGTTCACAACCTGGGGCTGGCCTATCCCCGAGTCGCCGTCGGAACCCGCCCCTTCACCGCCTGGATCTCGGGCCCCTCGAAGACGGCCGACATTGAACAGTCGCTCGTCATCGGAGCACATGGCCCCCGTTCACTCGTGGTGTTTCTGGTGGATGAGTTGCCAGTCTGAGGG
>JAYSVZ010000066.1:0-8038 GCA_043718305.1 Planctomycetota bacterium
TCGACGGCGTAGTCACCGTTGTCGACGGGGTTCCCGGCTTTGTCGCGAATCCCCATTTCAATCGGGACTTTGCCTCCGGGAGAGAATGTCCGCGGCTCCACTTTGACCCACACTGGCTGGTCACCATCGAGTTCCTTGTGCGAGAGCCAGAGGAACAGTTGCTGCCAAAAACGTTGATGCACATCAATCCGTCCGTGCAGGTGCCAGCGCCACGTCTCGTCGATCGCCAGAGCGGCGACACGGGCCTTGCCGACATCGGTGGCGATCAGCAGCGGAGCCCCCTCGACCGACTCGGCGAGGATGTCGACCGTTCCATCCTTCGGTTCGATCCGCGTGGCAAAGGACATCGGCGGCAAAGACCGCCAAGCCTTGTCATTGTCTCTGTCGATCAACATCAAGAAGTGATTGTTCCCATCGGCGGTCGGAATCATCTGCAGCTTCTGTCGGATCTGTCGCGCCGGGTCCGACTGGCCCCGAGGCATCACGGTTCCATTGAGCTTCACGGGGATCAGCGGTTCGATCCGTGACAGGCCATAGCCACCCGCCGAGAAGTTGTACTCCCCCCCCATCATGCACAGGCCCGCTCCCTCGTTGACGCGGTCATAGAGCCGGTCGAGAAGATTGGTGGCCCCTTGCTTAAAGGCGGACGCGGGCACATTGCCGATCAGGTAAACATCGTACCGCCCCTCGTCGAAGATCGAAGATTCGATCTTCGGAGTCTTGGTAATATTGCCGACCGGGGCATAGAAGCTATCGATCTGGATGCGGGCAGTTTCGTTGAGCCGATTGATAAACTTCTGCTCGGTGCGGGGAATGTCGATGTAGGCCACGGTCAGTCCCTGGTCACTGATACTGATCAGCGACTCCTGGCGGTTGTTCGTGGTCTTGACCTCGCCGTCGAGCGGCTTGACCTCAATGGCGAGCTTGTACTCACCGGCCCGCTGGGCAATGAAGGAGAGAGCGACCGGCATCACAACCGCGTTCTCGTTCGTTTCGAGATCCAGGAACGGCTTCGAATCGAACGTGAGGGGGATCTCCTTCCACTCTCCGGGTTGGCCAATCGTCTTCCCAGTTCGGTCTTCCATCAGGAGTCGGACGCGGACCTTCTGCCCGGCCGCCCCGACGAGGCGGACCTTCGCCTTCACGGTTTCGATCTTCTTCTCGAAGGTACTCGCCGCAACGAGCATGTCCTCCACGGCCAAGTCCATCCCAGCGGTCGTGATCTCCGAGGTGCCGTAGCACACCGTATGAATGGGCACTGACCGCTGCGTCGCGAACTGGCGAGCTGCGGTGCGGGGGTCGATGTCGGCTTCCCCGGTGGCTCGCTGGGCCCCATCCCCCATCAGGAAGACACCCGCCAGGCGTTTGGATTGAGTGTCTTTTTTCTGTTCATCGATCGCGAGTCCGATCGCCGTGAAACGGCCATCGGCGAGCGGTTCGAGTTTCTCGACGGCCTTGCTCGTTTCGGCGAACTCGATAAAGCGGATGTCGATCTTCTCGCGAAGGGCCTCCAGCGGCTCCCTGATCTCCTCGAACGTCTTGAGCAGATGTTGCCGCCGCGTCAGGCCGCCCGGTCCATCGGGGGTGTTCATGCTCCGACTCTGATCGAGCATGAAGACCATCTCGGCCCCGCGTTCGTTGATCTGGCTGTACTCCACAGCCGGGCGGAGCATGGCGAAGATCAGAATCGTGGCGGAGAGGAGCCTCAGCCCCAGCATGAGCCTTCGCCGCCCAGTGGGCAGAGCTCGAATGCGAGGGGGATAAGTGATTAACACCAGTGCGTACAGCCCCACCGCCGCCAAAACAACTAGCGGCCACGACCAGACGGGACTCAGAACAAGGTGCCAATCCATGGATGCGGGGAGCGAACCTTTACGGGGTGGGGGCTGCTGGGGGGGGCGGAGTTTGGACTTCCAGCCGAATCAGTTCGGAGTCCGCGACGATCGAGACCCGTTTGAGAGCGGGATCGTACGACACACCATAGACTGAACTCGCGATGCGCGGGAGATGGAACTGGTGAGCCGGTTTTCCGGTCGATTTGTCGATCAGGGAAATATGCATTCGCTCGAAGTCGAGTTCTCCGATCTTAACCGCCTCCTGGTGGAGTTCCGTCAGGAAGGGGGCTGCGTGCAATCTGGAACCGGCGATGGTTCCGTTCAGCTCTGCGGACCAGCCAGCGACACCGGGCCGAAGCGGGACGGCGTACACCATGCTGTTGACGGAGATCGACTCCGAGAACTCGTAGTCCTCGGGGCTCCCATGCGCGGGCTGTCGATAGAGGTAAACCCGGTCGTGGTCGAGCATCGAATGATACTCGATGGATGGTCCCTCTTCGGGTGAGGTCAGGAATGCCTTGGGAATTGAGCCCAGCGGGGCGGTCTTTCCCGTTTGCAGGTCGAGCTGTTGAACGAGACCTTCCGGATCGATCAAGAGCTTCGCCCCCTTCAGTTCGCCCCCGATGAGCGTCGAGTCGGGCCGGGTCACCGACCAGACCGACTTCAATGCCAGCAAGTCGCTCTGGTCCCAGCGGTCGATCGACTGCGGGGCCTCAGCCAGGGGGACCGTGGCCAAAGCCAACTGTTCCAGGGTGACCATTCCGGGTTGCGAACTGCGACTGACACTCAAGGGGTTCAAGCCAAACTCGTCCTCCGAAGTGTCGCCCCCTGCGCTCACAAGGTCGGGAGCCACCAGCACCCGGCCATCGCGCAGTGACCAGCACTCGGCCGTCGAGTCATGTCGCCAAAGCAGCCACTCTCCGGTGCCATAGATCGAGCCCGGCAGCGGACTGGAGTGACTCCACAACAGATCGCCGGTGAAGGCATCGAGGACTTCGATCCCCTCGGATGTCGTGACAATCAGTTGTCGGTCGCCGAAACCTCGGATCAGTGTGACCTCCGGGGTGTAACCTCGTTTCGAAAATCGTTCGAGGGGCCAGAGAGTTCGAGCAGCGTCATCCTCATCCGAGCTATCGACCGGTCCGGTGACTTGCCGTCGCCAGAGTTCCCGCTTCTCGGGCAAGCTGAAGGCGTGCAGGATCGACATATGCTGGGCGTAGCAGGTGTACCCCTCGATGAAGAGGACCGGCGGTGATTCGTCTTCGGCGTTGAGTTCATTGGTGGCCAGCGGAAACTCCGCATAGACCGACCCGTCCTCGCGCTGGATCACGATCGCTGCCTGCTGCGACTCGTACGAATAGCTCCAGTTCTGCGTCTCGAACCGATGGCTCCCCCAACGGATCGAGGACTCCGGGAGAATCTGGTCCGAGGACTCGCGCTTTCGAAGAACCTCGACTTTTTGCTCGGCCCATGATGCGGCCCGCGATGGAAGCGGCAAGGCGGAGACCGTCCGGGCCAGGGCCTCCAAGCGGGACTTTTGATCCGCCGGCCAATCGGTTTCACTTTGCAGTCTGGCGATCCGGCGTTGGGCCTCGAACGTCCAGTCGGGAGTGGCGAGCTGTTCGATGAGGGCCAGGCTCGCGCGGCGGGCGACATCGCGATCCCCCGATCGCGAGAGGGCCTCAAGGCGGGCGACCTTGGAACTCGTGTGTAACGGGTCGAGCAGGGCTGACAGTTCCTGAGCATCGGCATCGGGAAGATCGCCCAAGATCCGCGTCAGGCGGTCCCGCTCCGCTTGATCCTTCGCCTGGGTCCACTGTTCCCGCGATTCAGCCAGCAGGAGTTCTCGCAGCGCGGTTCTGTGCGGCAGAGGGGCCTGAGCTAATTTGAGTACGACTTGCCCCAGCCAGACCTCGGAGGCGAGCGTCCGGCCCCGTCGCTGAATCGTCTGCTTCCAAGGGGTGCGGATCGTATCGCGGACGAGGAGCCAGGCTGCGTCCCAGTTTTTGCTTTGCAGTTCGCGCTCGATCGCGAGTGCCTGAAACGTCTCGCGGTCTGCATCGCTGGAGCAGACAGCGCGAAGCTCCTCCCACAACGCATCGTCAGGCCGCACACTCGGCTCGGAATCGAGTTGTCGTTGAACCGACTCCAGCAGGACAGCCGTCCGGACCTCGTGAATTTGGTGGCGCAGCTCTTCACCACCCGGCAACTCGGCGGCCCGGGCGAGGACAGCGCGGGCCTCAGTCAGGTCACCCTTCACGGCCAGCGACTGGGCCTGCCGCAGGGCAGCTCGCGGATCGGTGGGGGCCAACTCCTTCCATTTCGCGATGTCGGCCCGCTTCTCCCAGACGACGACTTCCCAGGGCGAAACGGAGATGAGCATGCCGTCCAGCGTCGCGAACTGACCGAGGCGAGGGGCCGTGCGATCGAGCGGGTCGATGATCCGCGCGAGAGCCGCCGTTCGGTTCGGTTCGGCGGGTGTGAAGATCAGCGACGGGATCTGATCGTCTAACAGCGGAAGCGACAGCATCTCGCCCTGATCCGTGGCAATCAGCAAGCCGTTCGTCGTGACGAGTGGCTTGGTGTTGATTCGAACCTCGGGGGTCTTCCCGTCCATGATCGATTCGGCGAGCAAGAGATTGTCACCCCGAGTTCCATCATCGAGTGAGAACGCATGCAGGTGGCTGTGACCGCTGACCGCCAGCGTCTCGGTCACGCCCACGACACCGGGGGCTGATTCGGGCCGGTCGTGGCTTTGCTCCCAGAGTCGCTCTCCAGTCTCCAGATCGAACCCCATGACCCCCGCCGACTCTCCGTCCTGCTCATCGGGGAATTCCATCGGTGACAGCAGCACCCGATGGCCAACGATGATGGGCTGGGAGGGAGCATGCCGCCGGTTAATGCCGTAGTCGCGATTTCCATCCGTGCCGCCAAAGGGGCTATTGTCCGCGTCGACCACTCGGTCGATCAGGCGGCTCGCCCAACAGATGCGCTGCGTCTGGCGATCGACAGCCACCAGCCACCCCGTCGTTGTCGGACAGATCACCAAACCCGCGCGCACCGACGGGACCGCAGCCCACTGCGCCCGGACATAGTCGCGATGGACGTTGACCTCGGGACTGGCCAGCAATTGCTTCCAAAGAACTTCGCCTGTATCCCCTTGCAGGCAGTACAGAAAGATATCTCCTCGCCGTTCTCCGATCGCGAACAACTCTTCCCCATCCGGTGTCGGTGGACCGAAGAAGTAGGTTCCCGAGGCGGGCCAACCCGGCAACTCCTCCGATTCCGGACCGCCCACGGACCACTCGATCCGCCCGGTGCGCAAGTTGCGAGCGATCACCGCATTTTGAACCAGCTCGTCCTCCTCATCACCGGTGGCCGACCACAAGACCCCCGCCCGATCACGACTCACCGTGCGCCACGGGACGACTTCCATCACCCGGTCCCCATCGGTCGCCAGCGTGCCGAAGACCGCCAGCGAGGTCAGCCGACTCTGAAGAACATCACGCCCCTCTTCGTACAGGCGGGACAAATTGGTTCCGCGGTCTTCGTCGTCTTCATCGAAGGCGTTCCCAAACCCGCCCCCGTTCTCATTGGGCTGGCGAATGAGAGAATCGACCTCCCAGAGCACTCGCCCCGTCGAACCTTCGAGAGCGACCAAGCCCGTCGCCGTGCGAGCTGCGATCACACCGCGACTGGCGACAATCCCGCAGATCGGTCGGAAGAACTCACCATAGTCCTTACGAAGGGTCCGTTCGATCTCCGTGTATGCCGCGCCCACCGCCGGGATCGCAGCCAGGCGATGCCGCCAACGGGGGATCAGGAGCGGTTCATCGACGCGGGCCTGGGAGTAGCCCGAGGGGTGGCCCTGGACCGTGGTCCATTCGGTGATGACCGGAGCCATGGATGACTTCGGAATGGGGGGCGTCTGGGTCGGGATTGGATCGCCGCCGAATTCCGCCAACCGCTGCACCAACCCGAGCCGTCGCTGAGCGAGCAGGAACGCCTTCAATTCACCCCGCCAGACGGCATCGTTCAGTTGCCCTGACCGGACCCGTAGAAGATCAGCCACCCGCAAGGCCACACAATCGGTGTCCCCCTGGTCGATCCCCAAATCAATGATGGCCCGCGTCGCAGCTTGTCCGGCGGGTGTGACCAAGTAGCTGCGCGCCAGGCGGAAGCGGGCGTCCCAGTCATTGGTCCGGGCGGCTGCGACGAGTGCTTGTTCTACGGCTGAGGCGTACCGATCGATGTATGCCGAGTGGGCCTGGGGGGACGACATGAGATGGTCAATGGCGACTTGCCAGAGCGGTCGCCAGATCTGATCCGGTCCGCGAAAGAGGGAATCGGTGGGGATCTCGAGGAGTGCCTGGATCCCGACAGCAACATCATCCCAACGTTGTCGTTCGCTCGACTTCAGCACCTGCCGAAAGCGTTCACTGCGATCGGGTTCATCCGCCGCTCGCAAGTCATACCGATCATACCCCAGAGGTATCGGCTTCGGAGCCGCATCCTCGGCAGCCATCGCTCCCGGTGGTTGAGCCTCGACCGACACCGTCCTGGCAAGAACGCACATCAACAGAAAACAACCGCGCCCCACCCCCCAGATGCGGCGCGCCAGCCCAGACCGGTTGTTCCCAGACGATGCCAAACGAGTTCTCCATGCGATGGGAGGTGAATCTTTCCAGATTGTGGGGCCTGAGGGGAGTCCACAGCAAGTCGGATGAGGTTTGATAACCCCCACAAGATGCCGCTCGGCCCTCACTCTGAACTCTCCTCTTTAGGGGCCTTTTCGAGGGAGCCGAAGAGCTGACTGTGCATTGCCGCAGGCCAAGGGGACATCGAACGAGGATCTCTTTCTCACCGATTCCCCTTCTTACAACACCGAATGGCCAAGAAGCATCCAGCGCCGTTCAAGTGACACACCTTCGACCGTTCTTCAGACGCCCTTCGCCTTCATTTCGGCGAAATCGGCATCACATCCCCTTCAAAAAGCCGTCACAACCGGCCCATTTTGCCGGTCGAGGCCGCCCGTCGGCAGTCGCTGCTGAATCCGCTCGATTACACTCTTCGCTGCCCTGTTTTGTGAAACTTTTACCGGTCCAGCGTCTGGGGGAGGTCTGCAAAACCTCGACTTGCGAAACCACCGCACAAAACACTCGATTCCCAATAAATAATCAGCCAGCCAGTAGGATTGGCACGGAAACTGTATTCCCTATTTTCGACGGCAACGACATCTGAATCACCCTCGCAAATGGAACGCGAGGTCACTTGTCGGGGTGCCTGGAACAACCCAAAACTCTGCAAACTGGAGAACTGCCATGCTCGTCTTGACCCGCAAGAAAAGTGAAATGATTCGAATCGGTGACAACGTTGTCATCAAGGTGATCTCGTGCGGCAACGGGAAAGTCAAAATCGGTATCGAAGCCCCCATCGATGTCCGAGTGGTCCGGGCCGAACTGAAGGATGAAGCCGAGCCAACCGAGCCAGTCCAGATGCGGATCGTCCCCTCCCAGTCACTCCGCGACCGGGTTCTTGCCCGCCGCTCGGTGATCGCTGCCAAGTAGTTCGAGTTCATTCTCCGCGAGATTTTTCTCCCCGAGAGCTGTACGATGGCTCTCGACCTCCCCACGCCGCCTCGTGCGGCCCGGTCGAAAAGGACTTTCCCATGTTCACTTCCGCTCCACTGCTCAATCCTGCTCAATTGCGAAAACTGCTCACCCCCACCCTCGCCTTCATCAGCCTGATGCTGGTGCTCGGTGTCACACTGACTCTGGCTCAGGAATCGCGGCTCGTTCTTCCGACGACCGACGCCGCTCACTTCAATACCCAGGCCCCGACACCCGCTTTTAACAACCTCTTCGCGGTCGAAATCGACAGCCTCGGCGAGAACTATCAAGTTCAAGCTCCTCCCGAGCTGTTGCAGCTCGCGATTCGGCCTGGCGTGACGCGCCCCAGCGGCAACCCCGGTCGCTACACCCCGGCTCCGAGTTACTCGGCTCCGGTCTACGATCGGCTTCCGAACAACTCCCCGGCCCCATCGGGTAACGGGCTGCTTGAGACGGACCCCGAGAAGCAACAATTGCGAATTTCTTCTCGATACCAAGACCCCAAGATGCTCGCGTTCCTCAACGGAACCAGCATGCGGCAGATGGCCACGCTGTTTGCCGAAGCATCGCAGATGATCGACACCCGGCACGTCA
>JAYSVZ010000651.1:0-11324 GCA_043718305.1 Planctomycetota bacterium
TCTGCCGCTGCGCAGCCGACCCTGGGCTACGAGACGAGACCCCGTCGGGGTCAAAGACCGAAACGTTTTCGAATTCACCGACGTTTGAGATGCACACACTCGCTGGTCGTGTGTGCATCTGCCAGCGGTTTTCAGTCAATCCGTGGTCGCCAGCCGACGATCGATGTCCGTTGGAACTCGAGACTGACCATTGTTGAAAAAGGAATACCGACCACGGAAGACCCCTTCGATTGCGGCTACCGACTTTGGGGTGGGACACCCCTCTCGCATTTTCCGGGAGAGTTTCGACTGGCCTGAGCCTATCACGCGACATATAATTTACCGGTGACCAAGAAGGGCACCCCTTCCCTATTGCCGCACAAGGCACGATGCCTTGTCGCGGTCCCGCCGAATGTGATGCTGGAGTGATGCGATGACACGTGCAAGCTGGGCTTGTGGACTGATTCTGGCCATGACCACCTCGGGGACGATGGCTGCGGAATGGGGATCGATCGAAGGCCAATTCGTGGCCGCTGGCCCCATCGAAGTGCCTGCGAAGTACGAGAAGGGGGCCGCGAATAAGAATCCCGAAGTCTGCGCACTGCAGGCGATCCCCGATGACACCTTGGTCGTCAACCAAGAGAACCGTGGGATTGCCAACGTGTTCATCTACCTGACGAAAGCCCCCGCTGACGTTCATCCCGATCTGAAGGCGGTTCCTACCGCGAAAGTCATGTTCGATCAGAAGGGGTGTCGCTACCTCCCCCACAGCATGATCGTCCGCGTCGGCCAGCCGGTGAACTGCATCAGCTCCGACGGAACCTCGCACAACGTCCATACGATCCCCGTCGCGGGGCAGGCGTCCAATTTCATCGTCCAACCGAACGACCAAGTCGGTCAAGAGATCAAGTTTGCGGTAAAAGAGAATCTTCCCGTTAAGGTGGTTTGTGACATCCATCCCTGGATGGATGCCTATTGGTTCGTTGCCGAACATCCGTACGTGGCGATGACCGATGCTGACGGGAAGTTCAAAATGGAGAACCTGCCCGCTGGGGATCACGTCTTCCGCGTCTGGCACGAACGCCAGGGTTACCTCAATCGCGAGTACAAGGTCACCGTGGCCGCGAATAAGAGCACTCCCCTCGCTCCGGTCACCGTCCCCGTCGAGAAACTGGCCATCAAGAAGTAACCGACGCTGAACAGGGCTGGGCGGCCATGCACACGGCCGCCCGGCAACGATCGTAGCGTGTTATCGCGATGGTTGGAGTCCAGCCTTGAGGCTGTCTTTAGGCTGTTCCGAACAGGCTGAAGCCTAGACTCCAACCTTAATTCTTAAAGTAGCGGTAGCCCTCGATTTATTTTGAACGGTAACGATGATGACTCAGTTCCGGGGCAGCAGCCGGGAAGCACGCGATCGGAGAGGGGGGAAGAGGGGCAGTCAGAACGAACGACCTCAGTTGAGAGTATCGAAGCAGGGGGGCGAGTCGACTACCAGTCGTATCATCGCCAGGCCCATGGCATCGTCTCGCAACTGACGATCTTCCATGTCTTGGCTCCTGCGGAGAAACCCGCCCGGTTCGCAGTCGATTCCCACGCGAAAAGTCATCTCGAATCGTAGGGAAGACATACCGCCTCATTCTTCGCCACGATTTGACGAATCCCCTCGGGAGTTTCTTTCCCAATGGTGAATTCACCAGAAATCGTCATTCCAGCCCGTTCGGAGAATAATTCGACGATCCGGCGATCGATGGACTTCACTTTGTGCCTTTGGGATGAGACTTGCTTGGCAGAGTCAAAGAGACTCACTGGCCAGCCGTGTCGCCAGGTCTCACTCAAGGGACCAGCCTGACAAGTTCACTGCCAGATGATACCCTTCAGGGTCGCGGGCGGTATGAACATCGCCTGGCATGTCTGGACTTCCGTACCCTGAAACCAGTGACGCCGACTGATCCCCACCCTCCTGAACTCTCGGCCATCCCAATCAGCGTGCTGATTGTGGATGATGATGAGGCCCATGCGCAAGCGGTGGCCGATTCCCTGGAGCGAGTCGGCTGTGAATGCCGCCTCGCTGGGTCGGGGCGGAAGGGGATCGAGCTGATCGAAGGCGAGAACTTTGACCTGATTATCACCGATCTCAAGATGGACGAGATCGACGGGCTGGCCATCCTCCGCAAGGCGAAAGAAGAACTTCCCGAAGCCGAAGTCATCGTCCTCACCGGGCACAGCTCGATCAACTCCGCCGTCACGGCGATGCAAGCGGGGGCGTACACCTACTTGACCAAGCCGCTCGATATTCAGGAGTTGCGACATTCGGTCGAAAAGGCGGCCACGCGGATTCGGCTGATTCGGCGCAACGCCGCCCTCAACCGGCGGCTCGACGAAAAATTCGGCTTCGAAGGGGTTATCGGTAATAGCCCCGCCATGAACCGCGTCATCGAGCAGCTCAAAGCGCTCGCCCCGACAGAAGCGACCGTGCTGATTCTTGGCGAGAGTGGGACCGGCAAGGAGCTGGTGGCCCGCGCCTTGCATCAGAACAGCAATCGTAAGACCAAACCGTTTGTGCCCCTGAATATATCAGCCCTTCCCGAGAGTATTCTGGAGAGCGAACTGTTCGGGCATGAACAGGGGGCCTTCACGGGGGCACTGAGCAAGCGAGTCGGCAAGTTCGAGTACGCCAACGGCGGGACGCTGTTCCTTGATGAGGTCGGGGAAATGCCGACCGACACGCAGATTAAACTGCTGCGAGTTCTCGAAGACCGGAAAATCACGCGGGTCGGATCGAACGATGAGAAGTCGATCAACGTGCGACTGATCGCGGCGACGAATGCTCTCCTGAAAGAGTCGATGGAGAAGGGAACGTTCCGCCGCGACCTCTATTACCGGCTGAGCGTGGTCACGATTTACTTGCCCCCGCTGCGGGAACGCCAAGCGGATATCCCGCTGCTGATCGACCATTTCCTCAAAGAGTTCTCCAAGCTTTACAACAAAGAGGTCCAAGGGGTTTCGCGAGCTGCGAAGCACGCCTTGATTCACTTTGACTGGCCGGGAAACATCCGGCAACTGCGGAACACGATCGAGGGGATGATGGCCCTTGATCTGGATGGTCTGCTCGATGTCGATGACCTGCCCGACGACATCCGCCCCTTGGCAGTGAGTGAGGCCGATGCGATCAGCTTTGGTGCGGGGGCTGATCACCTGGTTGGCAAAACACTGGAAGACGTCGAGCGGTTCTACATCCAGCGAGCCCTCGAAATCACGGGCGGTCGCCGGGAAGAGGCGGCCAAGATGCTGAACATCGGCGAGCGGACGTTGTATCGGAAGATCAACGAATACGGATTAAGGAACTGATGTCCGATCGGCAATCCTGGCCAGCCAGACTGCCTGCTCAACAATACTCTCATGCCCTTCGTCACCAACATCGCCGCTTACCAGTTTGCTCCGCTGGAGAATCTCCAGACGCTACGGGCACGGCTCTTGGCCTTCTGCAAGGAGCGGCAACTCAAGGGCACGATCCTCATTAGTCCCGAGGGGGTGAATCTCTTCGTAGCGGGCGAGCGCGAGGGCGTGGAGCAACTGCTGGTCGAGCTGCGGTCGAATGCTGGACTGGAGAAACTCCAAGCCAAGTTCAGCGACAGCGAGGACCAACCGTTTCGCCGGATGCTCGTCAAAATCAAACGCGAGATCATCAGCTTCGGTATCGAGGGGATCGACCCGGCTCGGCGGCCCTCGCCGAAGCTGTCGCCGCGCGAACTCAAGCAGTGGCTCGACGAGGGGCGGCCCATCACGCTCCTTGATACGCGGAACGACTACGAGGTCAAACTCGGCACGTTCAAGAACGCGATCCCCGCCGGGATCGATCACTTCCGCCAGTTCCCCGATGCGGTTCTTCGACTGCCAGAAGACCTCAAGCAACAGCCGATCGTGATGTTTTGCACCGGTGGGATTCGCTGCGAGAAGGCCGGTCCGTTCATGGAGCGGCAAGGCTTCACCAACATCTATCAACTCGAAGGCGGCATTCTTAAGTACTTCGAGGAGTGCGGCGGCGAGCACTATGATGGTGAGTGTTTTGTGTTCGATGACCGCGTCGGCCTCGAACCGAGTTTGAGCGAGTCCCCCACAACGCGCTGTTATGCCTGCCAGGAACCACTGACCGAAGCCGACCAAGCGGACCCACGTTACAAGTTCGGGGTATCGTGCCCCCATTGTCACCGCCCGACGGATGATGTGCTGGCTCAGGCGATTGCCGAGCGACAAGCTGCGATCGACCGGGCGACGAACCCGCTACCGGGGAGCCGTCCGGGCGACAACAGTCGTCCGCTGAATGTTCCGGCGGAGTGTGATGGACTGACTGTCATTGAGATGCTCGAACGTCTGCTCGGGCATGTTCCCCGCGAGGCGTGGCTCAAGACATGTGCCGAAGGACGGATGCTCAAGCGGCAGGTGCCCGGCAACATGCCCGGTCCAGAACCGATCGCGGTGGGCCCGGATGACCGTGTGCGGGGCGGTGAACGTTACCTGCATATCCAACTGGCTCAGCGCGAGCCGGATGTCAACGCGAACATCAAACTGCTGTACGAGGATGAGGCCCTAGTGGTGATCCACAAGCCAGCTCCCCTGCCGATGCACCCCAGCGGGCGGTTCAACCGCAATACGCTGCAACAGATCCTGGCCGAGGTCTATCACCCCTATAACCCGCGACCAGCGCACCGCCTTGATGCGAATACCGAGGGGGTGGTGCTGTTTGCCCGCACACGAACGTTCGCTCGCCAGATGCAGACCCAGTTCGAAGCCGGGACGATCGAGAAGCGTTATCTGGCCCTCGTTCACGGCCACCCCACCGAGGATTCTTTTGTATGCGACCTCCCCTTGAGTGAGGCCCCCGGCGTCGTGGGTTCCTACAAGGTCGACTCCGAGGGCCGCGCAGCCCGCACGGAGTTCACGGTTCAGGAGCGAAGGGCCGACGGGACCGCGTTATTGGAGGTCACTCCGCGAACGGGTCGCCCGAATCAAATTCGCATCCACTTGTGGGCCTTGGGCCACTCGATTGTCGGCGACCCCACGTACTTGCCGGGCGGTCAGTTGGGGGGAACTCAGACGCTCGATGTGGCTGCTCCGCCGATGGGCCTCTTTGCGTGGTGGCTGGCGTTTGATCACCCCCTGACGGGTCAACGCGTTAAGTTCGAGGCCGCCCGCCCCGCATGGGATCGTCGCTGATCGCTCCGCGAGCGAATGCCGGTAGCGAAGTGAGTCGATCGCGGTCATAACCATGAAACAAGGGGAGCCGATTTGCATCGACTCCCCTTGAGTGTTGATCAGATTGTTGTGTCGACAAGATTTGTCGACCGAGGCCAATGTTGCGGGGCCAATGCTTAGTAGCGACGATCGCGACCACGGTCTCCACCGCCGCCGCCACCGCCGCCGTAACCACCACCGCCGCCGCCGCCGCCACGGTCGCCGCCGCGGTCTCCACCGCCGCCGCCGTAACCACCACCACCACCGCCGCCGCCGCGATATCCACCGCCGCCGCCGCTGCCTCCACCGCCGCCGCTGCCCCCGCGGTAACCACCGCCGCCGCCGCCGCTGCTTCCGCCACGGTATCCACCGCCACCGCCGCCGCCTCCACCGCCGCCGCCCGGACCACTGCGACGATCCTCACGAGGCCGGGCTTCGTTCACGACGAGCTTCCGACCTTGGAGTTCCGCCCCATTGAGGGCTTCGACAACGGATTCACCGCTTTCTGCCACTTCGACGAACGCGAAGCCGCGCGACTGACCGGTCATCCGGTCCATCACCACTTCACAAGAGGTCACCGGGGCATACTGCTCGACGGCCGCTCGCAAATCGTCATTCGTTGTTTTGAATGACAGGTTGCCCACATACAGTTTCATGCTCTTCCTTCGACTGGGCGCCGACGCGCCTCGATTGCCAGTCTCGACACCACCGGTCCCCACGGACCATTCGCACAGGTCGAGATTCGCCCGTTTGCGACTCGATCGATCTTCAGACACACGCCGAAAACAACCGCTTCGCGTGCTTTTGCTCGATGCTGCTCAGTCTTGGAAGTGCGCGATCAATGCGGTCGAGCGGGTGAACCAAACCAAAGAAGCGGGGGCAAATGCAAACTCGGACCCGAGTACAGTATCCGATGGGACGCGATCTGTCCACACCAGTCAGAAATCGTGTCAGCGACCAATAGAAATGTCACATGGTTTGACCATGTGATAATGTCACATGGTCAAACCCGCCGTGGGGGCCGGGTTCCACTCAGGCGCGCTACGCTCACCTGCGGGAGCGCCGCACCAGGTCGCTGTACACCAAGGGGTTCCGCCCTGAAAGGGCGAAACAAGCTGCTGGGCCTCGCTTTGTGCCGCCCTAACAGGGCTTGCCGAACAAGACGGACTCGGTTCCCAGGGCGTTGCTGGCGTTGCCCTGGGCTGGTTGGTCGGTGCCCTTTCAGGGCGGAAACGGGGAGCATTCCTGGGAAGGAGACAACAATCGGCCCTCAACCCGAAGTAAGTTCGGGAGTCGTCTCGCCACGCTCCCTCACCCTCACCCCCACCCCCACCAGCCCCTCTCCCACGGGGAGAGGGGAGCCGGAGGGCTGGCTGATCGCTGAAAGCTGACCGCTGAAGGCTCAGGGGGAAAACTGAACACCAATTCGAAAAGTGCTCTGGCCCTACTTCTAAAGTGTCCGGCGGGGCGGCAACTCGTCCGCTTTGGCGGCATGCACCATCCAACGGTACGTCGTCCAGATGACGGCACCCACCAGTAAGCAGACCACAGCCCAGAGGCCCCATTTCTGGGCGTCCGGGGCGTCTCGAAGGGTTGCCACCGCCACTCCGGCTAAGTCGCGGAGTTCGCGATCCTGGTCTTCCTTGCTGATCGTCATGAGAACTGGCAGGTGGGGCTTCCCCTTCGTGCCACTCTTGGAAAGGGTCACGATCGCCAAGCGACGAATCACGGGGTCTTTGTCGTTGATGGCCACCGCTGCGGCCTGGACGCCATCATCGGACTGACCATTGAGTTCAGCCAGATTCATCAAGGCTTTCATCCGCACCGATCGCTCAGGATCATGAACCGCGTCGACCCACATTTTTTCCAATTGGAGAGACAATTGCGATTCGGAACTCCGCGTGAGATTCCACGACAATGACAGCAGTAGAGCCACCAGCAATCCGAAACTGATGGCCCGAGACCAGCCCGAGGGCCGTGCGGCGATCACCGAATCTTTGAGATCGGTCCGCATCACGGGCGGCATGGTTCGCTTGTCGGTGGCGGTCTCCATCAGTAACCGCTTGGGGTCGATCTTGACCGTGATCGAGTTCGTCACCGCCCGCAATTCCTTGGCCACATCAGCCGCCGATGACGGACGCTGCGTGGCCTCCTTGGCCATCAGGCGACTAATGAGTCGTTCCAGATTGGCCGGGCAATCCAGAACCTGCGTCGCGACGCGCGGGATCTCAGCGCGACAGTGCATATGCATCGTTGCCGCCGCCGAATCCCCGACGTACGGGGGATGGCCCGACAACAGTTCATAGAACACACACCCCAAGGCATACAAGTCAGTTTGCGGAGTCAGATCTCCGCCCCGAATCTGTTCCGGGGCCATATACAGCAGAGTCCCGGCCGTCTTCCCGGCGGCCGTGATTCGCCGCGACGCCGAGACGCTGGCCAGCCCAAAGTCGCTCAGCTTGAGTTGCCGGTCCTGGCCAATGAGAAAGTTGCTGGGCTTGATATCGCGATGGATGACGCCGCTCTTGTGGGAGCAATCCAGAGCGGCACACATTTGTAGACCGTACGCCACGACGGTCTCGACCGAAAGTTTCCCCAACCGCTGGAGTTCGTCCTCGAGGCTTCCGCCTTCGACGAGTTCCATCGCGTAGAAACGTTGTTTGTCCTCGCTGACGCCGCCGAAACAGCGGACAATATTGGGGTGCTTCAGGTTCTTGAGGACATCAAGCTCTCGTTCGAATCGCGCCAGGGCAATCTTGTCGGTCACATCCCCCGGCAGCATCTTGAGGGCCACTTGTCGATTATTGACGACATACCGCGCCCGATAGACGACGCCCATGCCGCCTTCGCCGATCTGCTGGATCAGCTCAAAGGGCCAGATCCAGCGGGTGGTTTCGGAAATTGTCTTCTGACTCGCCATGAGTTCCTGGCCAGACCGGGAGAGAAGGGAAGCCTGCCCCTTCCACTGTAGTTCGCTTCTAACCTAGGGCCAATAGGAAGTGGGGCAGACGTTTCCCCACACGCGGTGTCGTGGTTTCGCATCATGTCGAGACTCGACAACGATCATACCGGTCATAAGGCGATCACTGATAGAATCGTTACCACATGAAAAATGGGAGTGTTCGGTCCCGCGCGTTCGTCGATTCGCCCTTCTCCGCGTGCAGGCCGAAATCAAACCGTCACGCCATCGTTTGAACGCCGCGTGGCAGCGTCACGGCAAACGTCGTCCCCGCAGTCGTCGAGCAGACGAGTTCGATCGCCCCCCCGCTCCCCTTCAAGATATTCCGGCAGACGAAGAGCCCCAGCCCGGTCCCCGTCTCTTTCGTGGTGAAGTACGGCTCAAAGAGCTGACTCTGCTGAACCAGCGAAATGCCACAGCCTTCATCGCGAACGAGGATTCGGATCGCATCGTCGGTCGACTGGGTGGTGATCTCAATCATGGTCCCTTCCTGGGTCGCATCGAGGGCATTGAGAATCAGGTTTAAGAAGACCTGTTGCACTTGATCGCGAACCATCGCCACTGGGGGCAGCTCTGGCTGGTAGGTCGTGACGATCTTCTTCCCCTTCATCCGCTTGTAATACTTAGCGATGTTCAGGGCCGAATCGAGTACCGCGTGGACATTCCCCGTGACCTGCAGATTCGAGGCCGGGCGGGAGAAGTCGACCAGTTCGCGCAGCGTTCGCTGAATCCGCCGCAACTGCTCGTCAATCAGATTCAGCCGCTCATGCATGTCGGCATCGAGCGGTCGGCGGTTCAGAAGCTGGACGAGATTGCTGATCGCGGTCAGAGGGTTGCCGACCTCGTGGGCAATCCCGGCTGCGAGGAGTCCGAACGCGGCTTGCTTCTCGTGCTGGACGAGGAGGGCCTGCGACTGTTGCAATTCGCTGGTGCGTTCGGCAATGCGTTCTTCCAGGCGGGTCTGGTTCTGCTGCAACTCGGTGTTCAGTTCGAAGAGTTGGCGACTGGCCCCCTTAAGCAGGTTGGCCAGAGCGGTACTGGCCCAGGTGACCCACGCCATAAAGACGAGTTGCAGGCAGAGTACCTGGATCTGGTCATTGGCCTTAACCCCCTGAATGTTCGAGAGTGTCAGGTAGCTCATCGCATGAAACGCGAGCGTCGCGACCGTGACCCCCGTCGAGTTTCGAAAGGCACAGACGATCAACGACAGGAAATAGTAAAACCGAAAGAGACTGTCGAGACCGCGATCGTAGTGGCACAGAAGCCCGATAAAGAGGGCCTCCATCAGAGAGATAAACAGCGGCGTCCGTTCGAGAAACACGCGCCCCCGCGAACTCCAGATCGTATCGATCAGCGCGTAAACCGCCCCCAGCGTCAGAATCCCGTTCAGTTCCGGACGATGCGCGGGCGTGCCCAAAACGTTGACCAGAAAGTATCCGACGCACAGCCCGAACCAATGAATTCGAACCGTGATCGCCTCTGCCGGGAGTTGCCACCCGAAATCGACAAGCGGGGAAGCGGGCTTCGCGTCGACCGGCGGCGGATCATTCGGCGGATTTTGTTCAGACACAGCAGCGATTCAGAGAGGGCGATTGGCGGGTGAATCCCCGCCAGTGAGTTGTAGCATGGCCCCATCGCTGTTCACCACGGAACCGACAGTGGCCGATGCGGGTTCTGGGGGCTGTCCCCCGGGCGGAAGCCCCGTAGCTCGGTCGCTCCGCGACCGAGATTCATAAGGGATACCGCCAATTGGCGAATGCAACATCAAAAACCGGCATTGCTCCCGCAGTCCGGTATTTCCATAATCTCGGGGTACAGATCGTCTTGCGCAGACATGCCGAGGAGGGAGCCACTCATGCCGATGTTCAATGACAACGCCGAGTCAATCGGTCGCACGCCACTGGTCCGCATCAACCGCTTGACGCAGGGGCTGAAGGCCACCGTGCTGGCCAAGATCGAAGGCCGCAACCCGGCCTATAGCGTCAAGTGCCGCATCGGGGCGGCCATGATTTGGGACGCCGAACAGTCTGGCAAACTGCGGCCGGGGATGCAGGTCGTCGAGCCGACCAGCGGGAATACGGGGATCGCGCTGGCCTTCGTGTGTGCCGCCAAGGGCTACCCGCTGACCCTCACAATGCCCGACACGATGTCGGTCGAGCGGCGGATGTTGCTCAAGGTGTTCGGGGCAAATCTCGTCCTCACCCCCGGAGCCGACGGCATGCCGGGAGCCATCGCCAAGGCCGAAGAGATCGCGAAGGATCCGAACTTCTTCATCCCTCAGCAGTTCAAAAATCCCGCCAACCCGGCCATTCATGTGAAGACCACCGGCCCTGAAATCTGGGACGACACCGACGGGAAGGTCGACATCTTCGTCGCCGGAGTCGGCACCGGCGGCACCATCACCGGAGTGACCCGCTACCTCAAAGAGGTCCGCGGCAAAAAGATCCAATCGATCGCCGTCGAGCCCACCGGCAGCCCTGTCCTCTCCGGCGGACCGCGCGGCAAACACAAGATTCAAGGCATCGGAGCCGGGTTCATCCCCGACATCCTCGACATGAAACTCATCGACGAAGTGATGCAAATCACCGACGACGAGGCCCTCGCCATGGCCCCTCGCCTCGCCCAGGAAGAGGGCATCCTGGCTGGCATCAGTTGTGGAGCTGCCATGGCTGCCGCCCTCAAGGTTGCCGCCCGCCCGGAGAACGCCGGAAAGACAATCGTGGTGATCCTGCCCGATTCGGGCGAACGGTATCTGTCGACGCCGATGTTCGAGTTCGCGCGGGGGTAGACATTGTCGGCGACTTCTCCGAAGTCGCCGGTCGATTTCAGGCTGGTCAACGTATTTCATCTCCACGGATGCTCTCCATGTCCGCGATCGCCACCGACTCCCCGTTCGTCTTACTGCACCCCGAGGACGATGTCGTTGTGGCTCGGCGAGTGGCTCCGGCGGGGACGGTGTGGGTCGGGCCGAATGGAAACGCAGTCACGTGCCGTGATCGCATTGACCTCGGGCACAAACTGGCGATCCGTCCGGTCTCCGTGGGTGGAGTGGTACAAAAGTACGGCCAGTTGATCGGCTACGCCACGCGCGACATTGCCGCCGGAGACTGGGTGCATCAGCACAATCTGGGGCTGGGCACGCTCTCGCATGACT
>JAYSVZ010000652.1:0-11324 GCA_043718305.1 Planctomycetota bacterium
ATCCGATCGAGTGATTTGTCAAGCCATTGCCTTTGATGGCGTACCGGTCGAAGCGAACAGCTTGCCTCCACTGAAGGCTGGATCGAAGGTTAAAGTCACAGGAAAGATGACACCGGCAGCCGGACTCGAATTCCAACCCACGGAAAGAATCGAAAGCGTTTCTCAAGCAAAGATGACCAAACTGAAGGGAAAGCGGGTCTCGTTTCATGGTGCCATTGTTCTGCTGGCATCCCGTGGAAACGAAGGGGAACCTTGGAAATACGAGAACGGAGTTCCGATTCACGTCCCCCAGCGTGGTCAGGAAGGCACCTTCGAGTTTGAAATGACCGTGCCCATGCATACTGGGCAGTACGAGTTTCGCATCTGGGCCGACAATTATGATCCCTGGTCAGACCAAGTCCCCCCTCGTGCTAATCATGACTTGGTCTGGGCGGGGCTGGTCCGAGTTGAGAAGTAGTCTCTACTTCGGCTCCGCTAGTAGCACCTGAAGCCAAGCGATCCTCCAGCACAGGAGGGATAAGCGTCTCGCCCCTCATGCAGCCCCGCTTAGCTGTGTCTTCGTGCACAAACAACGCGTGCCTGGGATGATCGCGACGATTGAGTCCCCCTCCCCCGCCGGGTAACCTGCCGGACTCCAGAAGTCGCAGTTCCTTCACACCTTCGCAGGGATGTTCGCATGACGATCGCCGCCCAAACCATGGAACATGTGCTCGTAGTTCCGACCTCGTTGTTCCACGACGTGGGGTACTTCCAGGGGTTTCAGCCCAACATCGAGCCCTACTTGGCGACGCTCCTCGACCCGACTTACACCAGTTACCGCCCGCGCGACGTGATGGAACAGGATCCGACGTTCAAGCAACTCATCCCCTATTGCATCTTCCGCTGCAACGGCGAAATCTTCTCGTACCGCCGAGGCCAGGGGCAGGGCGAGACGCGGCTTCTCAAGAAGCGCTCGGTGGGAATCGGCGGCCACATCTCATCCATCGATCAGCACGCCCCCAGCGTCTACCGCGAGGCAATGCGCCGCGAAATCGAGGAAGAGGTCTTTCTTGAGACAAACTTTCGAGAAACTTGTATCGGCCTGATCAACGACGATTTGACCGAGGTGGGACGGGTCCACTTGGGAATTGTTCACCTGATTGACATTGATGAGCCAAAAGTTCGACCCCGTGAAGAGTCGATACATGAGGCAGGGTTCGCAAAACCGTCAGAACTGATACTCGCCCGAGAGCAGTTCGAAACCTGGTCCCAAATCTGTCTCGACCACCTGATTTCCTAAAGTCAGCGGGACTCGAAGACGACAGGGCGATCTTGCGAACAAGGCCAGCGGACCATGGAGGTTGTGCGCTGGCTGCGCTCGTTCACCGAGTGCATTAGTGAGTCAACGTCGTCGGTGGGGGCGCTTCGAGCGACCGACGATGATCAGGGAGTGTCAGATGCCAACCCGTTTCCATCGAACATTTTGGACCAGCGCCGCCGCCGTGGCGATGACTGGTAGCCTGTGGACCTTCTCCGCCTTTGGTCAGGCACCAGTCAAGGTTCCAGCCGCCAAGGCCCCGGCAGCCCGTCCGGCCTTGGCCCCGGCTGCGAAAACACCAGCCACCACCGAAGCGGCTCCACCCGCCGCATCGAACATCGTCTCCTCGGAAGCGGCCAAGCTTCCGCTCCAGCCGGGCGGAATCGATGAGGCTGGACTCGGTCAGATGATTGCCGCCTTGGGTCTGAAGCCCGACAAGCAGTTGCAGCGGTACGACTTTGCCTTCCGCGCTGAGATGGAAGGAACCGAATGGACCCTGTCCATGTCGGCCGTCTTGAGCCAGGATCAACAGTCACTCTGGATGATGGCGTGGCTCGATGAGCTTCCCAAGTCAGCGGAAGCTGTGCCCCGGGCGGCCTTGCTGCGACTGCTGGCCGAGAATGACACCCTGGGTGATGGGAAGATGTTTGCCTACATCCCCAACAACCGCCGCTTTGTGATGCAGCGATCGGTTCAGAATGAGCAGATGACCTCGGCCAAGTTCCGGACCTACCTGCAAGACCTCGGTGCCAGCGTCGTCGAAACGCACGGCGTCTGGTCCTCAGCTCAGTGGGTTCCCGGAGCCGCCCCCGCCGCTGGGACTGCCGGAACTGCCCCGGCAGCCAGCCAGGCCAGCCCGAGTGGAGCCGCTGCGGGTCAATCCCCCGCAGCTCGTCGTCCCTTGAACACGGCCGTCAACGACTCGAAGACGACGACACCCGTTCGTAAGTAACATTTCCGGGGGCGATCCCGTATCGAAGCCCACTGAGCTTTTCGGTGGGCTTTTTTATTGCCCCCGGGGCAAGTGGTCACGGCCTGTTCCGTAACTCCCACTTGTGATGGGCCTTGGTTCCTTTCGCGACCTCGTACGCCGGGATGGCAGTCCATGTGGCGATGGCAGACTCGATTCGATCGAGCGGAGCTGCGTCTCGGTGGACATAGAGCGCGTAGCGGAGGGTCAGCGGTTTGGCCTTCGTCGTCATCTGCGGTCCATCGAGGCACGGAGCACACCCCATCCACCCGTCATCCCGGACGTGCCACTTTGACGGATAGGTCGCATTTTCGGGATGGTCGAGGTACGTAATGCCCTCGACGACCACCGGGCGATCGGGCTGTGTGTCGACGACGACTGGACCGCTGTAATCGATCCATCGCGCGGGCTTGGCGAAGAGCGCTTGCTCCCCAGTGGTTCCCTCACTACTCGTCAGTTGCCCGCTCCCAAAGACAGCCGAGAGACTCTTCGCCACTCGGACCGCCAGGAAGCCGAAGTTGGTCTGTTGGAACTCGATCTGATCCGCATGGGGTATGAACTTCAATTGGAAGTCGAGCAGGTACTCCCCATCAGACAAGGGCCGCAGGACCAGAATCGTCTCCTGTTCCACCAGGGGCAGCGGGTCATGTCCATCAAACCAGCCGAGTCGCACCGCCATTGCCGCCTGCTCCGGGCCATCCTCATAGACGAACCACTCCGTCTGCCGAATTCGGGCTGCGGTGGTTTCGCTCCAGAAGTCGATGCCGAGCAGTTTATTGTGGGCGAACCAGACCGATCGATGATGGTCGTGGTCAGGGGCTCCCGGGTGCCCCATCCGCGTCAGGCAGGCCCCCGAGGGGCCGTTAAGCGGGAATAGAAACGGTCGTGGGGCATCGGGGGAAGCGTGCCAGCGCGTGACCTCGCGACCATTGATGCGCATCGAGAGTTGCTGGCCCGCTTCGGGAATGACTTCACCACGCGGTGGCTTGAATGGCATTAGAGACTCCGCAACAGCCTGTTGAAAACGTGGCATGAGCGTCTCGCCCTGCACGACTTAAGGCTGAAACTCGCGCCCGTTGCGCACACTGTGACTGGCCTGGAGAGACTCTGTACCCCGACAGGGGTTGTAGAGAATAGCCCGGGGTCGCGACCCTGGGCTATTCGCTGCGGCCCCTTCCGGGCCCAGACATCGATCGTGGCCTGTGGCTCTTTTTGAACTGACCACTGAAATACTGACCACTGAATGACCCCTTCGGCTGTGGCTGGCCGCGCTGGCAAGCCACGACAAATCTACTCTTCAACCCCTTCCACGACTCCCCGATTCCCATCATACGCGATGCGATCCCCGAGCTTCAGTTGCCGTCGCCGGCGGGTCTCGACTTCGCCGTTCACTTGCACCAGACCGCCTTGGATGGCGACCTTGGCCTGACCACCCGTTTCGGCCCATCCCTGGATCTTCAGGAACTGGTCGAGGGTTAGTTTGTCGGGAACAGGGGATTCGGTCGTCATCGGAGGTCTCAGGAAGCGCCATGTGAGGTGGCAAAGCATTGTCCCGCTTTTTCTCCCCCGAGGGAATGCCGCGCCCGATCGAAATTCGGCAACGCACTTTTTCAATCTGACGGTTCTGCCCCTACTGAATACTGACAACTCACCACTGACAACTCACCCCGCGTGAAACACTGCGGTGCCGCACTATCGAAACCATTCCGGAACCGCAAACAGCTCCGCCACCGCCATCTGAAATCCTGGGCACTCCCGCAGTCTCTCGATCAACCCAGTCGGTGACAACTCGCGCGACTGCCGATGGCCCGCCGCGATCGAATGGATTCCCACTTGCTTTGTCTTGGAATCGATCGACCAGACCGAACTGGCTCCATGGGCCAGAAACTTCCACACCCGCTCCGAAGCCACAGCCCGCCGATCGGGTGTCGAATGGATGTCGACAATGATCTCGGGGACCGATGTCGTCACGTCCCGATCGGTCTCAGCGAACCGCGGACCTGTCAGAAACAAACAGGCCGCTGGAAACAACACCGTGTCGGGCTGGGCAGCCAGATGCAGACCCAGGTCAAACGCGGCGTACCCGCTCGGTTGCGAATGAAAATAGCTCGCGAGAGCCTTCGACAGATTGAGGACCACGGTGCCGTGATCGACATCGGGAGGTTCCAGAAAGACCGGCACCCCCGCGATGAGTTCCGCCCACTGCCCCCCTTCGGGCATCTCGCCCCGCTGTTCCAGGAACTGCTCGACTGTCATCGCGATCTGGATCATCAAGGACCACCAGGGTGGGATGCCCGCCATCGGATTTCGGAGCGGATCAGGCGTCGTTCTACGTCGTGACAGGGAATCACTCAAGGGAAGAGTGTTTCGTCGCCGGGAGTGCAAAGCACGAGCGGCAACGTCTGACGCAGCCCCAACGTCTGACGCACACCCAACACCGTCCCGTCCGCCGCCGCATCACAAGCCCGATGGAGCTCCCGAAAATTCGCCATCGAACTTCAGCCGATACCATCCCCTGAAGGCGACTTACCGACTCATCAGACGGAAGGCCCCGCCCACTCCGTCCTCCGAAGATCTGGAAGGCGGGACGCCCGGCGAATACAGCTTGCCTCGGCAAAGGCGGTATACTTCTTGACGGTTCACACTCCGGGGAGGACGATCGTGTTTCACCGATTCATGAGGGGCTTGCTTCTGCTCGCGTTGCTGGCCGCTGAAATCCCAGCGGCTGACATCACGCCGCGTGAAGCACAGCGATACGGCGTCGACATTGTCCTGGTCAAGGGGGGCGTCGAATTGCGGGGAGCTGTCCTCTCGCAAGATGCGGGTGAACTTCGCCTTGCGGTGCAGCGGACCTGGCTCACCTCCCGGCAGCCAGAGATTCTCAAGGCAGCGGATGCCGAGACGGACAAGCTTCGGGCCGCTTCTCGAACCGAGACGTTGGCGCGAATTGAGGCGTGGATCGAAGCGCGGGCGGACCAGACACGCCTGGTCGCTGTCCTGAAGAAAGAAGCGGACCGCCTCCAGAAAGTCCCCCTCGAAGCGCCGGAGCAGACACAGTTCGTCACGGTCCGCCTTCCGGCCGATCGCGTTCGTCGTGTCTTCACGGCCCCTGCTGCGTCGCGACAGCTCGCGATGGTCGCATGGCGCGAGCAGTTGGAACGCGTCGAAGAATTGACGCTCACCACGTTAAAGCCTGCTGTGGAACGTCGCGTTCCCGAGTGGGCCACAGAGCGGGTCGATTTGTCGGATCGCATTCCCACCGGCGAGCCACAGTCGAGCGACGAGTGGGCCGCACGGCAGGCGATCTTCGAATACGAATATGGCGAACCGCTCCAGTTTCAGGGGACTGGAAACATGCTGGTGCAAGTTGGAGCGGGAGCAGAGAAGCCCGACCTAGCGGCACTCTTTGCGTCAGCCGCGAGCGACACCTTGGCGGGTCAATTGGAAGGGCTGGGCCTCGATCTGGGACAGCCCACTCCGAAAGCAAAGCCGGTCGGCTGGAAGGCCACGGCGATCGAACAGGCTGCATCACTCGACCGATCGGGCTTCAGTGTGACCCGTGTCCCGCAGATCACGGGAAGCGGCCCCGCCACGGTTTCGGTCGCCTTCTTCGCTCGGCTTAGCCATGGCGAGTGGCAACCGATCTGGTCGGATGAAGTCACCACCGACCCAGCTTCGATCAAGCCCGCCGAATTGGAACGCTTGCAGGCCGATCCCCAGGTGCAAGAGATTCTTAAAATCACCAAGGCCCTGTCCCTCGGCGACAGCGCGAACCAGGCCGTACGATTTGGAGCGGCTGTCCAGACTTCGCAGCAGGGGGCAGCCACGCACTTCTTCGAATTCCGGCAGCGGTACAACGCCACGCTCGATGGGCCGCCGCTGACCTGGAAACCGTGATCGGACGGAATCGAATTACCCGCCAGCTCGGGCCTTGCGGAGTTCCTCCAGCGAATAGAACGTATCGCGCCACCGGACGCCGCCTTGTCGCATGGTCAGGACCATCGACCGCAACATGATGTAAGCGAACATTACAACCGCCCAGGGAAAGAAGAGCCCCGCCAGCGGATTGTACCCGACGATTCTCGCGATCCCGACCGACAGAACCAAGCTGCCGATCGTTTGAATTAAGACCGGAAGCGTCGTCACGCCGCACGCCAGAGCGACGAATGGCCCCACGAGCAATGCCTGGAGCAGCACCACGACCGCGATCGTTCGTGGGACCGAATAGCCGGTCCCGGAAAAGGCATTCTTCTCGAGCCCCCGCACGATCGACCAGACGCCGCCCTGTTGCCACTTCACACGAACCGACCCCTGGCCCCCATAAACATCCTGGTTGAGACCGGCATGCTTAATCTTCCGACCGAGCATCACATCGTCGGCGACTTCGAGTCGTAACGAGTCGAACCCGCCGATCGCATCAAAGGCAGTCCGCCGTACAAGATTGAACGCTCCGACGCCGAGGTAAGCGTCCTTGAACCACTTCCAGCGGACCATCGGAAACCGCGTGGAGACCATCAGCAGGATGCAGAACAGGTTAATCAGCGCCGACTCCAGAAAGGTCGACGCCAGTGTCTCCGGGAGCAGTACCAAGTGGTCGAGTGATCGCTCCCGAACAAGCCGCATCGACCGGCGCAGGACGAGCGGGTCGAACATCACATCCCCATCCGTGAACAGCAAATACTCCCCTCGAGCCCGCGCAGCCCCCATCGCCATCGCATGATTCTTGCCGAGCCAACCGGGCGGCAATTCTGTCACATGGACCACTTGCAGGCGCTCGCCGAACTCGGTGGCCAGCCGGTCCATGATCTCGCCGGTTCCATCCCGCGAGCGATCGTCGATCGCGATGCACTCGATCGAGGGATAGTCGAGAGCCAGCATCCGCCGAAGGGCCTCTTCGATGGCGGCGGCCTCATCGCGAGCGGGGATCAGGATCGACACACTCGGTAGGTTGGCACCGGTCTCCGGTTCCACTCGTCTTAAATACCGAGGGAAGATGAGCCCGTACCAAGCGGGAAACAAGGCCAAAGACCAAAGACCGAGGCCGACCCACCCCGCCCAAAACTCGACGCGCTGCCAATCCATGGTGTTCCTTGCAGACCGCCCGCCCGGGATGATTTATTCCCCAGCCGCTTCGAACAATTCATAGTCCCATTGTCCCGTGGGGCGCAAACTGCGTTCCATGCGGTACGCGGCCCCCAGGACCGGCGAGGCTTGATGCCCGGTGGCGTCGGCTGTCGCGGGGACGTAACGGCCCGCTCCCCGCGTATGAATCTGGAACCGCAGCTCAGTCCCCCGCGCATCGACGATCCAATACTCGGAGATTCCAGCTGCGAAGTAGGCGGCAAAGAGATGTTTCGTATCTTTGATGCGCGAACTGTCGCTGACCACCTCGACGACCAAGTCGGGCGGCCCTTCAAATTCGATGAAGCTTCCGGGGGCGTTTCCGACCGTCGGCACGAGTTGCACTTTTCCGGAAAGAATCGAGGCATCCAACACCACCACAACATCGGGTTCTGCGCTGAGCTGGACACTGGGCACGGAGATCCGCGACTTGTCAACGAAGACCTGTCCCCTGCGAGTCGACTTCAATCGATTGCGGATCACTGCTCCGATCTCACTCTTGGGGGCGGAATGAAAGAAGAGATTATCAGGACTCATGTCGACCTCCACGCACCCCGAGACGTAATCGATCCGGCCCGTGTCGGGGAAACTTTCTGATACGGCCCAACGACGAAAGTCGGCCACGGAGTCGATGTCCCCCGGGATTTCGAGTTCTCCTTGAATCAAGATGCTCGCCGACATGAAGACACCTCACACTGAGACTGGGGGCGGAGTTCGCATGACCCGTCACTGCGTTCGATGGATTGTACCGAGGGTGTCGACTCCACGCTCGCCAGATCGCTTGTACGCTTGGTAGAGCGTCTCCATCTCTTGCAACGTGGCTGTGGCGGGGGTCTTTCCAATGGCCTTGAGCCCGCGTTCGATCGCCTGGAAGCGGTCGGCGAACTTGTTGTTGGATCGCCGTAGAGCCTCTTCCGGATTGATCCCCCACCGGCGGGCAATGTTCGCCACGACGAAGAGCACATCGCCCAGTTCCCCTTCGATCCGCGCTTTACGAGCGGGGTCAGTGACCTCTTCATCGGGGACCGGGTCCATGTTGACTCCGGCTGGGATCTCGGGGAGTTCTCCCAGTTCTTCCCGCAGCTCCTGGACCTCTTCGCGAAGCTTGTCAAAGAGCATCGCCCGGTGCGGCCAGTCGTAACCGACGCGCGCGGCCTTCTTGCTCAGGCGGGACGCCTTGGCCAGAGCGGGCAGCTCGACGGGGATTCCATCAAGCACTGACTCGCGCTGCTTTTCGACTTGCTTGGCCCGTTCCCAATGCGTGATCACATCGGCAGGGGTCTGGGCTGAAGCATCGCCGAAAACGTGCGGGTGCCGGTGGATCATCTTGGCGGTGATCTTCTCGACGACCTCGATCAGATCGAACCGCCCCTCATCGTGGGCGATCTGCGAGAGCAGAACCACTTGCAGCAGTACATCTCCGAGTTCTTCGGAGATGGCTGCGTTGTCGTTGCTGTCGATCGCTTCCAGAAGTTCGCACGTCTCCTCGAGTGTAAACGGCTTAATCGTGGCCAGCGTCTGCACACGATCCCAAGGACAACCGCTCGGCGAACGGAGCTGGGCAATGACCTCCGCGAAACGCAGAACTGCGGGGCCCAGGCGGGCGGGATCGGGTGGGGTGCCAAACATGAGATCGAGTCTTCGGGAACAGAGCGGCGATGGGATGATCGTAGGATAGCAACCTGTTGAATAACGTGGCATGGGCGTCTCGCCCCTGTGTTTCGCAGCGATTCACGGGCAAGACGCGCGTGCCACAAGGTATCTTCAACAGGCTGATCGACGATCCGGCACGTCCGGCGAGAGACTGTCTTTCGGGAGGCCGCTCGTTCGCGGCGACATCCCTTCCATGACTGCGATCAAGTCACATCGATTCCCGGAGTCACTAGCCCCTGATTGTTAAAGTTCTTAACGGCTCGCACGATCCCCGTTGGGTTCTGTGCGAGGCATTGCTATGTTCCTTGCACAGAGTGCGAGTCCTCCTGGAACTCGCCGTGGGACCGACGGGAGTTGGCGACGCTCGCACTAGTATCGGCAAGGGTTGCTCGAGCATGGCACGGATCACTTCGAAGTACTTCAACCGCGAACTGAGCTGGCTGGAGTTCAATCAACGCGTCCTCGATGAGGCGGCGGACCCGCTCATCCCGGCATTGGAACGGCTCAAGTTTCTGGCGATCAGTGCCTCGAACCTCGATGAGTTTTTTCGCGTCCGCGTCGGGAGTTTGCAAACGCTGGCCCACGAAGGGGTCACGATCCCCGACCCCAGCGGGATGCAACCCCTGCAACAGCTCGCCGCCATCCGCCGCCGCGTTCGGCAGATGACCGACGATCAGTACCGACTCTTTCGCGAAGAGTTGGAACCCGTCTTGTCCCAGGCCGGGATTCGCCGCCTTCGCGCGACGGAACTCAATGCCGGACAACGCCGGACTCTCCGGCAGGTCTTCGAGTCGGAGTTGCAATCAGTCCTAACCCCGATGGCGATTGAGGCGGACGCCGAGTTCCCGCTGCTGGTCAACTTGATGTTGAATGTCTGCGTGCGACTGGTGCCTCGCGCGGACGATTCCGAGAAGACGCCCCGGTTCGCGGTGATTCCGCTCGGGTGGAATCTGTCGCGGTTTATCGGCCTGCCATCCGATTCGGGGTATGGATATCTCCTGCTTGAGGACGCCATCGCCCAATATGTCGAGCAATTCTTCGAGGGCGTTCCGGTCCTCGAATGCATCCCTTTTCGCATCACGCGCAACGCAGACATCTCTGTCGAAGAGGACCAGGCAGCCGACTATCTCTCGGAAATGAAGCAAGTGCTCGATGAGCGGCGGAGTAGCCACTGCGTTCGCTTAGAGATCCTCGAACAGGCCAGCCCCGAGATGCTGGCGTTCCTTCGTCGGGGGCTCGATGTCGAGGCCGAGGGGGTTTACGCGTTGCCCGCTCCCCTCGATCTTTCGGCGTTCATGCGGCTGGCCGATCGCCCGGGGTTTGACAATCTGAAGTACGAAAACTGGCCCTCGCTCCAATCACCCGACTTTCCACCGGGGGCACCGGTTTTCGAACTGCTCGCCAACCAAGACATTCTTCTGCAACACCCTTACGAGAGCTTCGAACCCGTCGTTCAATTGATTCAGGCGGCAGCCGATGACCCGGATGTCCTGGCCATTAAACAGATCCTCTACCGCACCAGTCGCAACAGCCCGATCGTCGCGGCACTCCTCAAGGCTGCGGAGCGCGGCAAGCATGTGGCCGTGGTCGTGGAGGTCAAGGCCCGCTTCGACGAGGCCCGCAACATTGAGTGGGCCCGGCAATTGGAACAGGCTGGGGCGCAGGTGATCTATGGCGTGCGCGGTCTGAAGACGCACGCCAAGGTCTGCATCATCGTCCGCCGCGAGCCACAAGGGATCCAGCGTTATGTCCACTTCGGCACCGGGAACTACAACGAGCAGACCGCCAAGATCTACAGCGATGTGAGCCTGCTGACATCCAACCCCGATCTGGGGGCCGATGCGATCACCTTCTTTAATTCGATCACCGGTTACTCGCAACCGCATGGCTACCGCGAACTCGCGTCCGCTCCGCTCGGGCTGCGTGACAAACTCCTGGAGATGATTCGTGCGGAGATCGGCTTTGCCAAGGAAGGCCGCAAGGCCCGCATCCTGGCCAAGGTCAATTCGCTCGTCGATCCGGAGCTGATCGATGCGCTCTACGAGGCATCCCAAGCGGGCGTTGAGATCAAGCTCAACGTGCGGGGGATTTGTTGTCTGCGTCCCGGGGTGAAGGGCACCAGCGACAAGATCGAAGTGACCAGCATCATCGACCGGTTCCTGGAGCACGCCCGGATCGTCTACTTCCAACACGGAGGAGACCATCGGGTCTTCATCTCCAGTGCCGATTGGATGCCGCGGAACCTCGATCGCCGAATCGAACTCCTGGTCCCGGTCGAAGATG
>JAYSVZ010000653.1:0-3629 GCA_043718305.1 Planctomycetota bacterium
TACTCCACGGCAAACCCTCCCTCGCCCCCAGCCCCAGCCTCCAACTGCCGGGCGGAATGGTAATCGGGCAGGCAATTAAATCAACAGGCCGTCACGTCCGCCCGCTCGCTGTCGAGAGCTGGTGTAGCCACCCCGTCGTAGGACGGGCCCCTTTGGCCCGTCCGAACTTGCGACAGATCGCATTCTCTCGGTCCCAAGCTACGGCTTGGTCACGAGGTAAAAAATGGCTGACTTGGTGCTGTTGAAGGCAAACCCGTTGGAGGACATTCGGAACACGCGACAGTTCGAGCTGGTCCTGCGCGGGGGAAAGGTGTGCAGCCCTGCTGAATTGCTCAAGCGAGTTCCGAAGGAGTGATCAGGGCCGATTGGCTATTCATCTTTCCGGTAGGCCGTTGTGTTCTGATTCGGTGTCGGCTCAATTCCCGGACGATCGTTTCGGAGGTTTCGTCCTTCGGTCATGCCACGGCAAAATGCGTCCCGCAAGTCGGTCGAATGGAAAACGTATTTCCGTTTAGAATCGAGATCGTGCCATATGGTTTCGTCGTTTGAATGGATGACATGGACTCCATGGAATCGTCCGGCACAGCCTGGCGCTCCGCACGAGCAAGTCCAAATAAAATAAGTTCCGTCTTCCTCAATGCTCGTTCGAAGTTGGTTTAGATCGATGTGCTCGGGGTCAGCGGAGTCCGCGTTTTGTTCATTGAGTTCAAGAACCGCGACCAGCGAATCGGGTTCGCCGACCTCGGAAGTGACGAGGTGCCGTAGCCGTACCGATCGAACGACAACGGGTTTGACAGGGCGATCGAACAGGCGTTGAATAAAGGCGGGCCATTCAATGTCTACGCTCACATGAATCGGCCATCGTAGAAGTCTCATCAGACGTGTGCCTTGCTCCGAGTGCTTCCTGAGACAATCAATGTGAAGCGAGTTCACTGACGGGACCGAGAATCAACCTTGGGTCCGCTCCTGCTTGAGCCGTCTCGCCAACAGCCGCCGCAAGAGCCAGCGGGGCATGATCCGGAAGAAGAGGCTCGCTACGGTTGGGCCCCAGCCGGGGTAGACCAGTGCTTGTTCTCCTTCCAAGGCGGCTAGCCCCTGCGCGACAACGGCGCTGTTCGGCATGCGGAGGAAGCCTTGGCCATCGCGGTTGGTGTCAGCCCCCCCCTCGCGGAGGGCGACGGTACTAAAACTGGTCGGCGTTGGCCCTGGGCAGACGGCGGCGACCTTGATTCCGTCGTCCGCGAGTTCCAGGCGGAGGGCCTCGGTAAAGCTGGTGACGAACGCCTTGGTCGCGGCGTAGATCGCCATCTCCGGGAGCGGGATCACGCCGGCCAGCGAGCTGACGTTTAAGATTCCCGCCGGGCGATTCTGTCGCAACACCGGCAGGAGTCGGTGCGTCAGCATGACCAGCCCCGTAATGTTCACATCAATCTGTTGCTGGATGCGATCGGGGGAAGCCGATTCAAACGGTCCATAATCTCCGAGACCCGCGTTGTTAATGAGCAGATTCGCGGGGAAGTTCGCTTGTTCGATCGACTGCGTAATCACCGCTCGGCCTGCGTCCGTGGAGACATCGGCTGGGCAAATCACGACCTCCAAATGGGGATAGTCAGCTCGCAGTTGAGCAGCCACTTCGGCAAGTGCATTCGCCCGTCGCGCGACCAGCAAGAGTCGCTGGGACTGCGGAGCCAACTGCCGAGCAAACTCCACTCCCAGCCCCGCCGAGGCCCCCGTAATGACCGCCGAAATTCGTTGTGAAGGTGAGGTCACGAACGCTGTTCCAAAGAGGTGGCTGTTGAGAGCAGACTGATCACGCCCACCGCCGAGAGCTGCGTCCAGGCTTCAAGTCTGGGTTGGAGTACAGCCTTCAGGCTGGTCCGGACAGGCTAAAGCCTGGACTCCAACTTAGATTACGAGCTTGGCGCTAGTCCTCGCCCCCTTCGTCTTCATCCTTCTTCTTCAGAACCCGCCGCCGGATGGGGGCCGCCTTCTTCTCCAGGTCGATCGGTCCCAACGCCTTCTGCACAGCTTCGAGCAGAACATCCATCGCAAACGGCTTGCGAAGGTACTCCACCACGCCGAGCATCTCGGCATAGGCTTTGTGCCGCCCCCCTTCGTTGGCGGTGATCATGATGACCTTGGGCGGGGCGTCGAGTGTTCGCAGAAACTCCAGCACCGGAAACCCGCCCATCTTGGGCATCATCATGTCGGTAATGACAAGGTCGGGCCGTTCCGCTGTGACCAGGCGTTGCCCATCGACCCCGTTGTTCGTCAGGACGACGCGATACCCCGCCCCTTCCAGGACCGCCGAAAGCGTGGCCCCGATTTCGCGGTCATCATCGATCAATAGAATGGTCGGCAGCGGCATCGTCTCTCTCCTCGAACTGGTCGTCGCATCATGATACGGGGTGGCGTGGGGGAGCAGAAGGAACAGTTCCCACGAGTATCAGACAGCTGCAATCTGGCCTCTCTTGATGGTGGACCAGCTTGCCTTTCACATCCTCATCGTTGACGATTCCCCGTGCCAACTGCCCACTCGGGCGTTCCACTCTTGGGAGATGATCGTGATTCGGGCTTCGCTGTGCTGTGCTCTGCTGTTTCTTTGCATGTCCCTTCAAGCGGAAGATGCCAAGGCCCCCGCGAACATCCTCAAGCCGATCAACAAGGCCGAGTCGTGGCGTTTCGAGCAGCACGAAGCGGGCAAGGGGGAACTGAAGGTCGATGGCGACAATGTGACCTTCACAGCCAACGAGATCGATGGCACCGACTGGCATGTGCAGGTTTTCCAGACCGGACTCGATCTGAAGGATGGTGACCAATATACCCTGACCTTCGAAGCCAAGTCACCGGAACGCCGGACCGTGATCGTCATCGCCGGGATCGACGGCGAGGACTACCATGAGATCGGTCTGCACGAAGAGATCTTCGCGACGACGGCGGAGTTCAAGAAGTACGAGTACACCTTCACCGCGGATGCGACGCTGGCTGGCAAGAACCGGCTCGGCTTTGTGCTCGGGACGGAGAAGGGCTCCCTCACTCTCAAGAGTGCCACGCTGGTGAAGAAGCCGAAGTCCTGAGTGCAGTCATTTCGGCAGTTCAATCCACCCGGGTGGTGTCCATGATGTGACGTTTGAGATGCACTCACTCACTGAGCGCCGCCTTGACGGCGGCATTCAGTTCGGTCAATCCATTGCGAGGATCGACTTCATACTCCCCCACGTGATAGTGCCGAATCGTGCCATCTCGCCCCAGGACGATCCAGAGCGGGAGATCGACTTCGAATGTTCGCGGGTCGCCTAGTGCAGCCAGGGCGGCCTCCAGCTCCTCGCCGAGCGGGTAGCTCACGTTCATGAACTCCTTGAGTTTGCGGGCGGAGCGGAGGGCGAGCGGGGCGGTCTTGGGGTCGTCGAGCCGTTTGTCAGCGATCACTCCATAGACCTTGAGCTTCTCGCCACGATGCTTCTGAACCAGGAAGTCGAGGTATCCGATCTGGCCATACGGGTCGGTCAGCGGGGCGTCTCGGTATTCCCAAAAGTGAAGTACCACCACCTGTCCCGGCTTGGTGATGTCGATCGGCTCACCCCCGTTCAGGAGTTTCAGCCGCAGGGGCGGAACCGGTCGTCCGACAA
>JAYSVZ010000654.1:0-11297 GCA_043718305.1 Planctomycetota bacterium
GTCGTACTCGTCCACCGCGTGTGGGACATGCTCGATCTAGTCGGCGAGGAACACGCCCTGACCATGTTGCGGCAGTCGCTTCGCTACTGCGTGAAGTTAGAAGAACATTCCGTCAAACACGGCGCTGGTGTCCGCGCAAAACTCCCCGCCGTCATCGATCAGTTCAAGCTGCAAGATCGCCCGTGGGGGACCAAGATGGTCGATGACCAGTGGGTCAACGCCTTCGCCGATACGCTCTTCAACTCGTCCCCGGATCAGGCGGCGGAGGCTGCGGGGGCGGCCCTCGCCGAAGGGATCAACCCGCAGCGAATCTTCGAGGCGGTGTCGCTGACCTCGAACCAACTGCTGCTTCGCGACATGGGCCGGACCGGCAACCAGATTCAGGCTTACAAACCCGAAGGCAGCGTCCACGGCGACTCGATCGGCGTCCACGCCAGTGACACCGCCCACGCTTGGCGCGGAATCGCCCAAGCTGGGAATGCTCTCCATCGCAACACCGCCGTGGTGCTGGCTGCGTACCAAGTCGCGAAGGACCGCACCGAGCGCGGCGGTGACTTCGCGAACTGGAAGCCCCGCCCCTGGGCCGAAGACCTGGAGCCGGTCAAGGCGACCACCGAAGCCGAACTCCTCGCTGCCCTCAAGAGTGCTGTTGAGGGGCAGGACCAAAGCCGGGCTTGTGCCGTGGTCGGTCGATACGGCGAGCTGAACTTTCCCGAGCGAGGCGTGTTCGATCTGCTCAAGACCTACGCCATCAGCCAGGACGGGGCCTTGCACGCCGAGAAATACTTCCACACGACAAGCAGTGACTTCCGCAATACCCACGCAGCCGCCCGCTGGCGTCACGTCGTGGCCCTGGCCCGTGTCACCGCGAGCGAGTACGGGAAAGAAGCGGCCGGGATTGCCCAGGCGAAGGAACTGCTGGGGGTTTGAGTTTTGGGGGACGCGGTCAGGAGTGAAGCCTTTTTCCGGCTCCCCTCTCCCGCGGGAGAGGGGAGCCGGGGTGAGGGCCGCACTTCAAGACGATGCCCGAGTCATGGCATCATTCCAGCCCGCGCGGAGAATCATCAAACGAATTATGCTTCAGCGAATCAAGAATCCGACTGACAATACACAATGCGCCCGCTACAGTGAGTTCATCGGGTCCAGTTCTGGAGAACTCACATGCAGTCCACCATTCAATCATTAGGGATTCAACAATTGAGCCGCGATGAGCGAATCGATCTGGTTCTAGAGATCTGGGACTCCATCGCCGATGAATCCTCCTCCCCTTCACTGAGTACAGTTCAGAGGAATGAGCTGCGCCGCCGGGCCGAAGAAGACGATGCGACCCCGGACGATGTGGTGCCTTGGGAACAGGTTAAAGTGCAAACGCTCGCACGGCTGAATCCATGAGCCTGACACTGGTTTTTCGTAGAGCGGCACAGCTTGAGTTTGATCATGCCGCTGGATGGTATGAAAGCCAGCGTCCGGGATTGGGTGTGGCGTTTGTGAGTGAGGTTCAACACAGACTGGACACGATTTCCGATCACCCTTCACAGTTTCCCCTCATCGAAGGGGATGTCCGTGGGGCGATGGTTTCTCGGTTCCCTTTTTGTGTCTACTTCCGCGTGAAGCCTGAACGAGCCATCGTCATCGCGGTGTTTCACACGTCGAGAGAGCCTTCTCATTGGAAGGACCGAAAGTGAAGATGAGTGACACTTGATGTGGAACACAATATCAGCCCGCACATCTCTGTCAGCGAAGACATCCTCGCCATCGCTGACCAGGTCCGCCAGTTGGTTCCGGCGTCACGGCAGGGATCAACAGCAGCAAGGAGTTTGCGCCATGTGCCGTTGCTTGATGTGGGGGATCTGCCTATTGGGATGTACGGTCACATCATTCGCGGAGGAGCCAATCCGCCCTCGATCCGATCCGCCCGAGATCGTCTCGTCGTGGGACGATCTCACCGAAGGGGTTCACGACGCCGAGGGCTGGAAGCAACGGCGAGAGATCCTCCACAAACGGTTCCTCGATCTGATCCGCGATCAGCACAAGCCGGTCAAGCCTGCGCTCGATGTGCAGGTCCACGAGACCGTCGAAGTCGCGGAAGGGTATACTCGAAAGCTCATCAGTTATGCCGTGGAGGCAGATGAGCGGGCGCATGCGTACCTAGCCATTCCGAAGATTTCCGAGGGAAAGCCGGACTGCAAGTTTCCAGCGATCGTGGCCCTGCATGGCACCTTTCCCAAGGGGATCGAGCAAGCTGCGGGACTAGTCGATGATGCGACGAAGGCACACCTGCATCATCTGGTGCAGCGGGGATATGTGGTCATCGCTCCCGAGCATTTCGTGTCAGGCCGCCGCATCCCGCCGGAAGGAGCGTACGACACCACACGGTTCCACCAAAAGCATCCCGAATGGACGGCCGTCGGGAAATTCACCTATGAGCATTCCATTGCGATCGATGTCCTGGAGTACATCGAAGTGGTCGACAAGGATCGCATCGGAGCGATGGGGCATTCACTGGGGGGCCAGGGAGCGATCTTCCTCTCCGCATACGACACCCGCGTGAAGGCGGCAATGGACAATTGCAGCGCTGCCTTCTTTCGCCATAACAGCGCTGTCGAACACTGGTCCCGCGATCATTGGTATGTCTACTTCAAACACATTCGCCCAAAGCTGATGGCAGGAGAACTTCCCCCCATCGACTTTCATGAAGTCATGGCCCTTTCAGCCCCTCGGGCGTTCCTCGATGTGTCTGCTCTCAACGATGGTCCCCGACTGACACAGAAGCAACGCGTGCTGATGCTGCTCAAGGTGGCCGATGTGTATGAGATTCTCGGTGTCCCGCAGAACTTCGAGTTCTTCGTCCATCAACGTGAACACTCCGTCCCGGTGGAGACCCGCGAGCTGATGGGAGCGTTTTTTGATGTTCACCTGAAGCCCCCCGCCGCCACCGAAGCGAAGCCTGTCAGGTAATGATGACGTTTCGTAGTCGCGTGGGCTTTAGCCCACGTTTCCCTCCGGGCGGGTCTATCGTCCTCCGAGTCCGCACGCTTCCCGTGCCCGACCGAGTACCTCTTGGGCCTTCACGCGGGCTGTTTTCGCTCCCTCACGAAGCACATCGCGGACCGTATCCGGGCGGGCTGCTAGCTGTGACCGGCGTTCGAAGGCGGGGCCGAAGACCTCGATCGCCTGGTCGTATAGAGCCTGCTTCGCTTCACCGTAACCCATGCCGCCCGCGTGATACCGAGCTGCGAGGGCGGCTTGCTGATCGGCGTTCGCAAAGAGTTTGAAGAGCGTAAAGACCGAGCAGGTCTCGGGGTCTTTGGAATCCTCGACCCCTTTGGAGTCGGTCTTGATCGACATGATCTTTTTGCGAAGTTGTTTCGGCTCCATGAAGACCTCGATCGTATTGTTGTAGCTCTTGGACATCTTTTCGCCGTCGAGCCCGGGGACTTTGGCCAGCGACTGGACGACGTACGGTTCGGGGAGTACGAACACCTCGCGCTCGTAGATCGTGTTGAATCGCTGGCCGACATCGCGCGTCACTTCGATGTGCTGAATCTGGTCCTGGCCCACCGGAACAAGATTGCTGTCATACAACAGAATGTCGGCGGCCATCAGCACTGGATAAGTGAAGAGCCCCGCATCAGCCGCCAGCCCCTTGGCTTTCTTGTCCTTATAAGCATGGCACTTTTCCAGCAGATGCATCTGCGTCACCGTCATCAGAAGCCACGTCAGCTCAGTGACCTCGGAGACATCCGATTGCACGTAAAGCGTGGCCTTGTCCGGATCGAGCCCCAGGGCCAGCAGGTCGAGGGCGGCGTTCGTGACGTTCCGACTCAAGTCGAGGGGGTTGCGAACAGTCGTCAGCGCGTGCAGGTCGGCAATGAAGTAGAACGCGGCATCGTGCTTCTGCAGATCGATGTACTGCCGGACCGCACCGAAGTAGTTGCCCCAGTGAATCTGGCCGGTCGGTTGGATGCCTGAAAGAACGCGCATGGATGGTTTGACTTGCGGGACGAAGGTGGCCCGCTCCCAGTGGAACGGGTCCACATCTTCCGCCGCAGGGGGAAGGGCGTCAAGAACGGGGCGATGGGACTGATCCTGGACGCGCCCGACAAGGTCCCTGTCGCGTGGGCTAAAGCCCACGCTACGGCTTGCGCCAGGCGACGGTCCAGTGTCGATCAGAGGTTATCTGGACACACTCTTGGGGAATGCCGACCTGCACGAGCAGACCCTCCACCTCGACGATCGTGAGTGCGGCATAGAGTGACTGCCGGAAAAGCTGTTGCTGTCGGGTCGACGAGTCCGAGGAATACAATTCGACAAGCCGTTCGACCTCGCGATCGGTAACGGGCCGATAGAGGTCACGAACCAGTAACAGCCCGCCAGAAGCCAGCACGCGAACCATCTCAGCCATGCAGGGCAGTGGTTCGGGGATGTGGTGGATGATGCTGTTCGAAACGACTGAGCTGTACTCGCGATCGCGTCCGAGCGATGTTTTGGCATCACGCCGTCGCAACTCAATTCGGTCGGCGTAACCGGCTTGCGTTACGTTCTGCTGGGCGAGTTTCAGCATCTCTTCCGCCAAGTCGATGGCCACAATCGACAGTTCCGGGTGCTGCCGCAAGAACTCGATCGGGATCAACGCCGTCCCCGTCCCCACATCGAGGAGCCGCAACACCCCGGGCCGAGGAATCCCCAGCCGATGGCCCGCCAGGCCCCAATCTTCAACGAACCGCTGATTGACGCCCGAGTGATCCATGGCGTCGTAATCGGCGGCGTCTTCGGCTGTGTCCATGACCTCGGGTTCGAGCGTTCGCGGGAGCATGCCAGCACCTGAGTTCAAAGGAATGAAGACGGAGTCATCCCCGCCGGGGCATCACGAAATGTTCGCAACACGGGAACGCAACCCTTCGTGCCACAGCTTAACTGGAGTAAACTCCGCTGTCTCGTTTCGAGTCCCTGATCAGCGACATTGAACAGGGGCATTCGAACATTCGAAGTCTCCCCAGCGAGGTCCGATCCCCCGATGAAGCTCGAACACTTAGCCCTCAACGTTCCCGATCCACTGGCGATGGCTCGCTGGTATGTCGAGTACTTGGGGTTGACCGTCAAGCGGCGCTACCTGGAGGCCCCGTGGGGGCATTTCCTGGCCGACGATAGTGGCACGGTCATGCTGGAACTTTACGGCAATGCGCAGGCTCCCCATCTCGACCTGCCCCAGACTGCTCCTGCGGCCTTGCACTTGGCCTTTGTGTCGAGCGATATCGCAGCCGATGTAGGCCGTCTGACCCAGGCGGGTGCCACTCTCGTCAGCGGCCCAGAGACGGCGTCCAACGGCGATGGTCTGGCAATGCTCCGCGACCCCTGGGGGCTCTGTGTGCAGTTGGTGAAGCGCTCCCAGGCGATGCTTTCGGGAAGCTAAACGCTACGGCAGACCAGGGATCGAATCGTAGTGTGGGACCAGCCTGCTTTGAGGCGCAGGCTAGCGCAGGCCAGCCTGCGCCCAAAGCGGCTGGTCCCACCCTAAGTCGCTGAAGACCAGTACCGATAATGCTCATAAATCAACCCGCGCCCAGAACAGGCGGGACCGGTCGCCTCGGGTTCGGAGGTCTTCCAGCAGCGCCTGAGCGCTCGGCTTGACGAAGTCGTTCATGCGTTCCCGACCATTGACCTTGATTCGGATTCGTTCCTCGAAATCATTCACCAAGTCTGGATTCAACCAGATCGAGACGGTCCGTCCGGGGTGCTGCACGATGATCGTCTTGCCGGGCGTGACATGCCCCGCGATCAGCATCTCGCGATGTTTTTTAGTCAGCTCCCAAACGACCGGCGGAAAGTCCTTGGCGTCCAGTGATCCCGAACGGACCCAGTGGCAACCGTCATCGCTCGTGCGAAGCGTTTTGAATTCGAACTCTTTCGTCTCCGCGAGCGGAGGTCGGCGTACGATCTCTGCCCAGTCGAGGACCCGTGATTGTTCCTCCGCGTACCCCTCGAACCCGCGCTCCTTAAACTGGCAGTAGATGATGGGAACCCGTTTGCGAAAGAGCTTATTGAGGTCGCGCATATTCTCGGCCTCCTTCACTCCGTCCCGCTCGCCAGCGACCACGTACCACGGCATGGAGAGACCATTGGCCCAATAGTACATGCAGTATTTCGTACTCATTCCACAGAACGGAGCGACTCCGGCAAAGAGATCCGGGTGGGACATTCCCATATCGAAGCACGCATCGCCGCCCATGCCGTGCCCCGTCAATACCACTCGATCGGCATCGACAAGGTGCGTCTTCATGCTGTGTCGCACGGACTCGACGACCACTTGATGGGCCAAGGCATCGTACTCATAAGCGGAGCAGTTCGGCTTGGTGTAACGCGGAGCAATCGTGATAAAGCCGCGACGTTGAGCTTGGCCCGGTTTCTCGGCGTCTCCGGCCCACCATTTAAGTTCCGTCTCGGCGTCCTTCCCCGCATCATGCAGAACCACTAGCAGCGGGTAAGTGTGATGCGCGTTGTACTCCGGCGGAAGAATCCGCACATATTCGATCTGCTCGACAGCCCCCGTCGTGGGGACCGTGATCGTCGTCGCCACTCCGGCGGGAGCGGGCGTCGGCTCCCCCTGGATCGGAAGCAGCGGGACCATCCGGGCGATCCGCTCGACAGAGAATCCCTCCATCTCTTCCAGGCTCTTGATCCGACTCGCTCGCGACTGCGGGTCGGGATCGCGCAATGCCTCAGTGACCAAGAACCGCATCTCCCACATCCGCACCGCCAGCGGAAGTTCCTCGACCGCGTCCGGCTCGCCCACGACCCAGCCGGAGTAAGCCAGCCCCAGTTTCGCGGCTGCACTCAGCGTCTCGTCCGCCTCTACGAGTTCAAACGGTTTGAGCCGCGAAAGCGTCTCATAGTGCAACTCCGCTGTGAGCAGATTCCGCAGCGGGCGGACCTGTTCCATTTGCTCAGGGGGCAGAGCCGCCTGTAACACGTCGAGCCGCATCAGAATATGGTCCCGACGTTCGAGGGTCGCATCATAGTCCGCGATCAATTCGCGGACCTGCCGCGAGATGTCGGCGGAGAGCTGTTCGTTGAGGAGCAACTTGGCGTAGTGATAGGCCAGTTGGTGTTGGCCAGCGGACTTACGTCGCTGAATCTCGTTGATGACTCGTCGCGCGTCGAGCTCCCCCATCTGGATGAGAAGTTGCTCGCACTTCACCTTCCGCTCCGGGAAGTCACGGAGCATTCCTTCGGCCTCGCGGCGCGCCTCGGCGGACATCCCCGCCTCGACGTAGAAGGCGATGATCGCCATGCGTTTCTCGGGATCGTTCCGGTCGATCTGCTGATAAAGCAGCTTCTCCAGCACGTCCTTCTCTAAGGAAGCCGTTGTCCGTCCAAAGCTCCAGTCGTACTCGAGAGCTGTGATCCGGGTGTAGTCCGGACGCAACTCGGTGATGCCGAGATGGATATCGATGTTTCCGCGGTTGGTTCGAAGTTGCACCATCCCGTGGCCGAACTCATTGAAGGGTTCGATGTGACTGAACCCGCCGATGGAGGCGGGTGCGAGCTTCTGCGCCCGGGTCTGCTGCGGGATGCGAAACCACTCCTTGCGACCATCATCTTGAATGATTTCTTTAACGCGAGAACCGGGAAACCGGTAGCGGCGGACCTGGTCATCCAGCATCCAGAACGGGAATCCCACCGGGGCCTTGAAGTTCCCGTTCCGGTTAACGGCATTGATCGCGAGTTCATTCAGGGCGACCGTTTTTCCCTCAAACGCCATTTCGTTCTTAAGGATCAGCGTATCAGCCCAACTCGCCACCCCAGTGGCCAAGAGAGCAACGCCCGCGAACAGAAATGCCCACATCCCACGCACGGATCGGCCCTTGGAAGAGAGAGTCTTGTCCCATCATCGGGTGCTGTGGCATGCTTTTCCAGAAAAATCGCTCAAGCCGGGTCAACCGGCACCGTCGGAAGAGTCGAGCCCCCGGTGAGCCAAGGTTTCCAGGGTGGGGAAACCCAAAGATTCGCAGGGTGGGGCCAGCCAGCATTGGGCACAAGCCCACCACGATCGACGCGGGCGACCCCAAGAGCCGCCGTAAATGGTCTTCTGGAACATCCGCCCCACTGCCAAAGCGCATCTCGCACTCCCCAAAATTCGCCTTGGAAAATCTGTCTTGCTGAGTTTCGCAAGATCGGTTTAGTATCCCCGCCTCGCGACCGGCGGGTTCTGCCGGTGCTGGTCGTGACGCTGAGGACCAGCGGGGTGCGGATCGCTCGATTCGGACCATGATGACAGGCATGGAGGCATTTCGATGAGTTCGAGAGCCGGTTCTACAATTCTGACGTTTCTCGTGTCGATCCCCGTCGCAGCTCTGGGGCTGATGGCGGTGTTTGGCGTTCCTCCGTTGTCGAACGTGCTCGCGGCCCCGCGTGGGTTGAGCGATTTCGATCGAGAGGACGGCCGGCGGACACGACGCTCTAGCGCGGCGGAGGAGTGGGACAAGGTCGAAGAAGCCCCCCCGTTTGAAGACGATCAGGCGACGGTCGATCTGGGAGACAAGGCGAGCGAGGGCCTAGACGCCCTCGGGTTCCGCGATGTGGGGTTCGGTAAGGACCGCGATTCGGATCCTCCTCGAAGTGACCGCAAGTCCCTCTTCTCATCACGGAACAAAGAGGCCACACAGACAGCTCTCGAAGAGGAGGCCCCGGTTGAGCCCTCCTTGAAGCCTTCCCGCAAGCCCGCTCGCAGCGGCCTCTTGCCGAACCGAGGGTTCGCCGATGTGGGCTCACTGACAACTCGCGAGGGGGGCACCCCCAGCTCGATGAAAGAGGCCCTCAAAAAACTAAATATGCTGGAGGTCAAGACTTACCACCTGAAGCCGGGAGTCGAACCCGATACGTGGTTGTTTGTCTGTCTCTTTACACCCGGGGACGACACGCGGGTTGTGCAGCGGTTCGAAGCCGAAGAGGCTGATCCCGAGTTGGCTGTGAATGAAGTTCTGGGGCAGATCGATGCCTGGCTGGCTCAACGCTGGAAAGAAAAGCAACCGGTCGCTCGCAATGCGCGCTAGTCCAGCAGTGTGTGGTAGTCTAGCAGTGTGTGGCAGTGTTCCGAAGCAGTGGTTATAAGCAGAATCGGCATGCCGCTCACTTTGCCCATTCGCCGTCTGACTGTCGTGCAGATCGTTCCTGATCTGATTGGCGGGGGAGTCGAACGCGGGACTCTGGAGATCGCGGCTGAGCTGGTTCGCCGAGGTCATCGGTCGATCGTTATTTCGGCGGGTGGACGGCTTGTGCCGGAGCTTGAGTCAGCCGGGAGCGAGCATATCGCCTGGGACATTGGGCGAAAGCATCCGGGGACGCTGCGGCATGTTTGGTCGCTCCGAAAATTACTCAAAAGCCAAAGCGTCGACCTGCTCCATGTGCGGTCGCGAGTCCCCGCATGGGTGGCCTGGCTGGCGTGGAAGTCACTCTCTGCCAGTCAGCGTCCGAAATGGGTGACCACCGTTCACGGCTTCTACAGCGTCGGTCGGTTCAGCCAGATCATGACCAGCGGCGAGAACGTGATTGCCGTCTCGAACTCGATCCGCGACTACATCACGACGAACTATCCGGCTGTGAGTCCCTCGCGGATCGTCGTCGTCCCGCGAGGGATTGACCCCGTCACGTTCCCCCGTGGGTTCGTGCCAGCTCCCGAGTGGTACGCCGAGTGGAACAAGAAATACCCGGAGACGCGCGGCCGAGAGTGGATCGCCTTGGTCGGGCGAATCACGCGGCTCAAGGGGCACGAGGAGTTCCTCGCGCTCATTCGAACCTTGACCAGCACGGGGCGAAACGTGCATGGGCTGATCGTGGGTGACGAAGATCCCCGCCGCCGGGGATACGCCGCCGAACTCCGCTCGCGGGTCGTTGAATGGGGCTTGGAAGATCGCGTGACCTTCACGGGTCATCGCTCCGATATTCGCGAAATCTACGCCGCCTCGCGCATCGTCTGCTCCTTGTCGAGCCAGCCCGAGAGCTTCGGTCGGACCGTACTAGAGGCCCTCGCGATCGGGGTTCCGGTTCTCGGCTATCACCACGGCGGAGTCGGCGAAATCCTGGCCGACCTCTACCCACAAGGGGCTGTCCCACTGGGCGATGGTCAGGCCCTCGTGCAACTGGCAACGGCGATCCTCGACCAGCGACGCGCACTGGTGCCCCCATTTACGAGCTATCGCCTGGCCGATTCGCTGGCGCAAGAAGTCGAGTTGTATGAGCGCATGGCCTGAAGGGCCGAAGGGGCGGGGTGGCCCAGACATCGCTTTGGATGTCTGGGTGACGAAGGAACAAGAAGGATAGAACGCCGAGCGTCTCCTCCGGAACCTCTTGTTGTTGCACAATCCAGACGCTCAAAGCCGCGTCTGGGCGGGGTGGCCCAGACATCGCTTTGGATGTCTGGGTGACGAAGGAACAAGGGATAGAACGGCGAGCGTTTCCTCCGTAACCTCTTGTTGTTGCACAACCCAGACGCTCAAAGCAGCGTCTGGGCCACCCCGCCATAGCACACACCTGTAACGTAAACCTTTATGTCGCGCATCTCCCTCGTGCCGGCATTGTGAATAGAAACAGTGACTCCCTGAGCATGCTCAAGAATGGCCAGAATGGCGAGACAAAGAAAAACTATCGTTAGGAACAAAATGGCAATTACCCACCGACAGAGTGGCCCAGGCATCGCTTTGGATGTCTGGGTGACGAAGGAACAAGAGGCACTTGCTGGCTGCATCGCATCAGTCCACCCACTGGATCGGAATCCCCACCATCCGGCCATTAATATACCATCTCGCCGAACCCTACCGCCACTGCGTCGGCGTCTCGACCAACCCCGTCCGCACCGGATTCAAGTGCATATAGTTCAGCTTCTCCTCGATCTTGGCTGTGGTGTATATCTCGAACGAGTAGAACCGCACCTGCCAGATAGGATCAGTCTGGGGGAACTTCGACGCATACCCTGGCACCTGGCGAAACAAAAACCCCTGGATCGCTTTCGAACTCCGTCCCTTCCACTGCTGCTCTGCAACCCAGGCATCCAAAGCGATGTCTGGTTCACCCCGTGACAATGCTGCGCTGGGTGACTCGCAGTCCGCACATCCTGATCGTGGAGCGACCAGCGACGTTGGTGACATGGTCCCCTCACGCTCGCTACGATGACCCGATCGGAGTTTCATGGCATCACACCAACGGGGCAAGATGGCAACGAATCTGTGCGGCTCAATCGCCCCGTGGGCAGCGATGCTGTTTTTGCTGGCAGCTACTGATGCACCGGCCATCGAGCCGTG